>NZ_CVTX01000147.1:54471-63302 GCF_900005715.1 Pseudomonas sp. 34 E 7 | reverse complement strand
GCCCGAGCAGACCCTGCGCCGCGCCACGGCGATTGCCGCGATGGCGGTGACGCAGATCGGTTTCGGCATCAGCGATGACGCGCAGTTGGCGCGTCTCGAAAGCGGCGTCGATGTGCGCACGCTGACAGAACAATAAGAGGGTTTGTGATGAAGTTAGCCATTGTTACCGCCTGCCCGAACGGCATGGTCACCAGTGTGCTGTGCGCCCGCTTGCTGGACGCCGCCGCACAGCGCCAGGGCTGGAGCACCAGTGTCGAAGTGGTGGACGTGCAGCGCCCGGACAGCCAGCTGTCCCAGGCGACCCTCGATGACGCCGAGTGGGTGTTGCTGGTCAGCAGCACGCCGCTGGATATGCAGCGTTTTGTCGGCAAGCGCGTGTTCCAGAGCACGCCGGCCCAGGCGCTGGCGGATGTCGACGCGGTATTGCGTCGGGGCGCCGAGGAGGCGCAGGTGTACGTGGCGACCGAGGCACCGGCCGGGAATGCCCCGCGCATTGTCGCGATTACCGCTTGCCCGACCGGCGTTGCCCATACGTTCATGGCCGCCGAGGCCTTGCAGCAGACGGCCAAGCGCCTGGGCTATGACTTGCAGGTCGAGACCCAGGGCTCGGTCGGTGCGCGCACGCCGTTGAGTCCGCAGGCCATCGCCGACGCCGACGTGGTGCTGCTGGCGGCGGATATCGAAGTCGCCACCGAGCGCTTCGCCGGCAAGAAGATCTACCGCTGCGGCACCGGTATTGCCCTCAAGCAATCGGAAGCCACGCTCAACAAGGCGCTGGCCGAAGGCGCGGTGGAAAGCGCCGGCAGCGGCGCAGTGGCCAAGTCGGAAAAAACCGGCGTGTACAAACACCTGCTCACCGGGGTGTCGTTCATGTTGCCGATGGTGGTGGCGGGCGGTTTGTTGATCGCCTTGTCCTTTGTGTTCGGCATCCATGCCTTTGAAGAAAAAGGCACCCTGGCGGCGGCGCTGAAAACCGTCGGCGACCAGGCGTTCATGCTGATGGTGCCGTTGCTCGCCGGCTACATCGCCTACTCGATTGCCGATCGCCCCGGCCTGGCGCCGGGCATGATCGGCGGCCTGCTGGCGGGCACGCTGGGCGCCGGGTTCATTGGCGGGATCTTCGCCGGTTTCCTGGCCGGCTACAGCGTCAAGCTGATCTCCCGGGCGGTGCGCTTGCCGCAAAGCCTGGAGGCGCTCAAGCCGATCCTGATCATCCCGTTGCTGGCCAGTTTGTTCACTGGCCTGGCCATGATCTATCTCGTTGGCCCACCGGTGGCGCGCTTGCTGACCGGGCTGACGGATTTTCTCAGCACCATGGGCACCACCAACGCGGTGCTGTTGGGCATCCTGTTGGGCGGCATGATGTGTGTCGACTTGGGCGGGCCGATCAACAAGGCGGCGTACGCGTTTTCCGTCGGCCTGCTGGCGGCGTCGAGCGGGGCGCCGATGGCCGCGACCATGGCCGCCGGCATGGTGCCGCCGATTGGCATGGGCATCGCGACGTTCCTGGCCCGGCGCAAGTTCGCCCAGACTGAACGCGAAGCCGGCAAGGCCGCGATGATTCTCGGCCTGTGCTTTATCTCCGAAGGCGCGATTCCGTTTGCCGCCAAGGACCCATTGCGCGTGATCCCGGCCAGCATCGCCGGTGGCGCATTGACCGGCGCGCTGTCGATGTACTTCGGCTGCAAACTGGCCGCGCCCCACGGCGGGTTGTTTGTGTTGGTGATTCCGAACGCGATGAATCATGCGCTGCTGTATCTGCTGGCGATCGTGGCCGGCAGTGTGCTGACCGGTGTGGTGTATGCGCTGATCAAGCGGCCGGAAGCGGCGGAGCTGGCCGTCACTGCCTGACGCGGTAAAAAAATGTGGGAGGGGGCTTGCCCCCGATAGCGGTGTGTCAGCCAGCTTATTTGCAGCTGACACACTGCCATCGGGGGCAAGCCCCCTCCCACATTTGGATTTGCATTGGCGGTAAAGTGCGGTGTCATATCTGCTTCATCCGGCCATGCTTAAGTGGCCCTTTTGATACTCAAGAGGGCACACGCATGAGCCACTTCGATCTCGGCCGTCGCCGCGTGATGCAAGCTGTTGGCGCGGGCCTGTTGTTGCCGGGCCTGGCGCCGGCGGTGATTGCGTCGGTCAATGACCGCCCGCTGCTCACCGATGGCGTGCAATCAGGCGATCTGCTCGGTGACCGCGCGATGATCTGGAGCCGCAGCGACCGCCCGGCACGGATGGTGGTGGAGTGGGACACCCGCAGTGTGTTCAGCAACCCACGCCGATTCGTCTCGCCCCTGGCCGACAACCGCAGCGATTTTACCGCCCGCGTCGAACTCACCGGGTTGCCTGCCGACCAGGCGATTTTCTACCGTGTGCATTTCGAAGACGCCCAGACCGGTATCGCCAGCGAGCCGTGGTTCGGCCACCTGCGCAGCGTGCCGCAACAGCGTCGCGACATCCGTTTTGTGTGGAGTGGCGACACCGTCGGGCAAGGCTTCGGCATCAACCCGGACATCGGCGGCATGCGCATCTATGAAGCCATGCGCCTGCGCCTGCCGGACTTCTTTATCCACAGCGGCGACACCATCTACGCCGACGGCCCGGTGCCGGCGCAACTGGCCACCGAAGGTGGACGCATCTGGCGCAACATCACCACCGAAGCCAAGAGCAAAGTCGCCGAAACCCTGGATGAATATCGCGGCAATTACCGCTACAACCTGCTGGATGAAAACGTGCGGCGCTTCAATGCCGAGGTGCCGCAGATCTGGCAGTGGGACGATCACGAGGTGATCAACAACTGGTCGTCGAGTAAACAGCTGGATGAGCGCTACCAGACTCGCGACATCAACACCCTGGTCGGCCGTGCGCGCCAGGCCTGGCTGGAATATTCACCCATGCGCCGGCAAAGCGCCGACGCGGGCGGGCGAATTTATCGCAAGCTCGGTTACGGTCCGCTGCTGGATGTGTTCGTGTTGGACATGCGCAGTTATCGCGGACCGAACGACGACAATCTGGGCGGCGAAAAGCCCTTCCTCGGCCGCGAGCAACTGGACTGGCTCAAGCGCGAACTCAAGGCGTCCCAGGCGCAGTGGAAAGTGGTCGCAGCCGACATGCCTATCGGCCTGGGCGTGCCCGACGGTGAAGTCAGCCCCGGCGTGCCGCGCTGGGAAGCGATTGCCAACGGTGATCCCGGCCCGGCGCAGGGGCGTGAGCTGGAAATTGCCGAGTTGCTGGGGTTCCTGCGCGCGCACAAGGTACGTAACCATGTATGGCTGACCGCTGACGTGCACTATTGCGCGGCGCATCACTATCACCCGGACCGGGCGGCGTTCCAGGATTTCGAACCGTTCTGGGAGTTCGTCGCGGGGCCACTGAATGCGGGGAGCTTCGGGCCCAACCCGTTGGACAAGACCTTCGGGCCCGAGGTGGTGTTCGAGAAGGCACCGCCGGCGCAGAACACCTCGCCGTTTGCCGGGTTTCAGTTTTTCGGCGAGGTGCAGATTGATGGGCAGACGGCGGAGTTGACCGTTATTTTGCGCGATCTCGATGGTATCTCGGTGTTCGAGCAAAAACTGCAGCCCGCTTGACCTGGAACGCGGTAAAAACTGTGGGAGGGGGCTTGCCCCCGATAGCGGTGTATCAGTACCGGAGATATTGACTGACACACCGCCATCGGGGGCAAGCCCCCTTCCACATTGGTTCTACAGTGACTGTAAAATCTCAGTACACATCCCGGCGGTAGCGGCCTTGTTCGATCAGGCGCTCCACCGCTTCACTGCCGAGGATGTCCACCAACGCCTGGTCCACACCCGTGGCCATGCCCTGCAAACTGCCGCATACATAAATCACCGCACCGTCGGCCAGCCATTTGCGCAGCACGTCGGCGGATTCGCGCAGGCGATCCTGCACGTAGATTTTCTCCGCCTGGTCCCGTGAGAACGCCAGGTCCAGCAGGGCTAGGTCGCCACTGGCCAGCCAGCCTTGCAGTTCTTCCCGGCACAGGTAGTCGTGGGCGATATGGCGTTCGCCGAACAGCAGCCAGTTACGCTGTCTGCCCTCGGCAATGCGCGCCTTGAGCGGGCTGCGCAGGCCGGCCAGGCCGGTGCCGTTGCCCAGCAGGATCAGCGGCACGGGCGCCTCGGGCAGATGGAAGCCGCTGTTGCGGCGCAGGCGCAGGCTGATGCTCGAGCCTACGGCGGCGTGTTCAGTCAGCCAACCGGAGCCCAGGCCCAGGCTGCCGTCCGGATGACGCTCCTGGCGCACGATCAGCTCCAGCACGCCATCGCTGGCAATCGAGGCGATCGAGTATTCGCGCATGCCCAGCGGCACCAGCGCATCCACCAGTGCCTGGGCATGCAGGCCGACCAGGTGGGTGCGGTTGTCCGGCAGTTGGCGTGTGGCCAGGGCCTGGTCCAGCGTTTGCGCCAGGCCTTCGATCAATACGCCTTCGCTGCCGGCCAGGCCCAGCCCTTCCAGGAAGTGCTCGACGGCCCGTGGGCCATTGCGCGGCAGGATTTCCACCAGGTCACCGGCCAGCCAACTGCTGGGCGAGGGCGGCGTGAGGCCCAGCAGGTACACAGGGGCGCCGACGCTTTCCGGGTTGAGCAGGGTGCGTTGACTCAAGGTCCAGTGTTCAAACCGGGCCGTCTGCCACGCCGCTGCCGGCGCGTGACCGGTGAGCTGGCCGAGTTGTTGTTGCCAGGTCAGCAAGGCCTCGGTGTCGCCACTGTCGACTTCCACCGGCGCAAACAGCGGGTTGCCGCCCTGATGGGTCAGCCAGAAGTGCAGGCGCCTCGCAAAGCCGCAAAAGTGCGCGTACTGGCGGTCGCCCAGGGCCAGCACCGAGTAGTTCAAGCCTTTGAGGGACAGGTCCTGGCCGAGCACGCTGCGCTCGAAGCCACGGGCGCTGTCGGGCGCTTCGCCGTCACCGAATGTACTGACCACGAACAACGCCTGTTGCGCCTGACTGAGGTCATCGCGGCTGACGCTGCCCAGGGGCTGCACCTTCACCCCAAGCCCTGCGGCCTGCAATTGCCCGGCGGTCTGCCAGGCCAACTGTTCGGCAAAGCCGCTCTGGCTGGCAAAGCCGATCAACCAGGCCGGCGCGTCGTCGTGGCTTGCCACCAGGCCTTTGCGCGCATCACGCACCTGGCGTTTTTTGCGGCGACGGTCCAGGTACAGCAGCCAGCCGGTGATAAAGAACAAGGGCATGAGCAGCGCGCTCACGGTGAGCACAATTCGCCCGACCAGCCCGAAATAACTGCCGGTGTGCAGCGCATAAACACTGGTCAGCAACTGCGCCTTGAGGCTCTTGCTGGCGTAACGCTCATGGGCCGTGACCTCGCCGGTGGCCGGGTCGAGGTTGATCTGGTTCAGCGCGCGGTCATGGGGCGAGCTGTCGAGCAGGTAATACACGGTGGCCGGTTGCCCGGCGACGGCCGGCAGGCGGATGTTGTAGGCGCTCAAGCCAGGGCCTGCATTGCTGTAGATGCTGCTCCAGATCGCTTCATAGTTGGCCGCGGGCGCAGGGCCTGCGGGTGGCGGGCCGCGCTTGCGCATGCGCTCGTTCTGCGGCGCATCGGACAGCAGTTGGGTCACGCCACGGCTGTACCAGTCGTAGGACCAATACAGCCCGGTCAGCGCTGCCAGCAGATAAAGCAGCAGGCACCAGGTGCCGAACACCGAGTGCAAATCCCAATTGAAGCTGCGGCCCTTTTTACGCCAGTCCAGGGTCAGCCATACACGCCAGTTCCTGACCTGGCGCGGCCAGCGCAGGTACAGGCCGGAAAGGCAGAAGAACAGCAGGATCAGGGTGCAGGCGCCAGTGATGTTGCGGCCGGTGTCGCCGATGGCGAGGAAGCGGTGCAACTGCAGGATGACGCCGAACACATCCTGGCCGACGGCGTCACCCAGGTAGTCGCCGGTATACGGATCGAAGTAACGCAACGGGCCACGCTGCTCGCCTGGCGGCGGGGTAAAGGACACGCGGGCGGCTTTGCCGCTGTGGTCTTCCACCCACAGCATGGCCACGCGCTTGCCTTCGGCGGCTTCCAGCTTGCGCACCAGCTCGGCGGGCGGCAGCACGCCGGCTTCGCGCTTCTGCACGTTCAGTACCGTGGGGTTGAGCGCGCGCAGGATTTCATCCTGGAACGAGTACGCAGCCCCGGTGATCCCCATCAAGGCCAGCACCAGCCCGGCCGTGATGCCGAAGAACCAGTGCAACTGAAACAGGGTTTTCTTCAACACGTCAAAGCGCCTCGCTTAGCTGGATATAGGTGTCACGGCGCGCATTATGCCGTGAGTTGCCGAAAAACACGCAAAAGCCCCGCGCATCTGATGCGTGGGGCTTGTTGTGCTTGATGGAGAACGTGCTGATGGCCGCGCGGGTGTTGCGCAAGTCTGGAACAAAGTCGATGAACGGCGATGAATTGAGGTTGTTGCTCAACGTTAAATCACTATGATTAAGCTTGAATCATATTTAATCACTTGCGCCAGATATCCCGAGGAGAGTGTCCATGGGGGCCGATACCAAAGTAATGACCGCTCACATTCCCACCGCTCTTGCTCAGAAAGTCGACCAGATGGCCGCACGGATGGATCGCTCACGTGGATGGGTGGTCAAGCAAGCTCTCGTCGATTGGGTCGATCAAGAAGAAGAGCGCAGTCGCTTGACGCTTGAAGCGATGGCGGATGTCGATGCGGGGCGTGTGATTGATCACCAGGCAGTGCAGGCCTGGGCTGATAGCCTGGACACCGACTCGCCGCTGCCGGTTCCGCGCTGATGGAGCTGAAGTGGACAAGTAAAGCCTTATCCGACTTGGCTCGATTGTACGACTTCCTCTCTGTGGTGAACCGCCAAGCGGCCGCCCGCACCGTGCAGGCACTCTCCCGGGCGCCGGACACATTGCTCAGTAATCCGCGTATCGGGGAAAGAATTGAAGAGTTTTCGCCGCGCGACGTAAGAAGACTTTTGGTTGGCCGTTACGAAATGCGCTACGAAATTCAACAGTCGACACTCTATGTTTTACGGTTATGGCACGTTCGCGAGGACCGCTGAAACCTCGGAGCACACACAAAAAAGCCCATGAAACGTCATGGGCTTTTTTAGTTGCAGCCGTCTTACACGTAAAACGATTTCAACGGCGGAAACCCATTGAATTCAACCGCGCTGTAGCTGGTGGTGTAGGCACCGGTCGACAGCCAGTACAAGCGATCGCCAATCGCCAGGTTCAGCGGCAGGCCGTACTTGTAGTTTTCGTACATGATGTCGGCGCTGTCGCAGGTAGGGCCGGCGATGACCACTTCTTCCATCTCGCCTTTCTTCTCGGTCCAGATCGGGAACTTGATGGCTTCGTCCATGGTTTCGATCAGGCCGGAGAACTTGCCCACATCCGTGTAAACCCAACGTTCGACGGCGGTACGCGATTTGCGCGCTACCAGCACCACTTCGCTGACCAGGATACCGGCGTTGGCGATCAACGAACGGCCCGGCTCCAGGATGATTTCCGGCAGGTCGTCACCGAAGTCTTCCTTGAGGAAGCGGATGATTTCTTCAGCGTAGGTTTCCAGGCTGTTGGTGCGGGTGATGTAGTTGGCCGGGAAGCCACCGCCCATGTTGATCAACTTCAATTCGATGCCGTCTTCTTCCTTCAGGCGTTCGAAGATCACTTTGACCTTGGCGATCGCCGCGTCCCACACGCTGATGTCGCGCTGCTGGGAACCGACGTGGAACGAGATGCCGTAGGGCACCAGGCCCAGGTCACGGGCGAGGATCAGCAGGTCCATGGCCATGTCGGTCTGGCAGCCGAACTTGCGCGACAAAGGCCAGTCGGCCGTGGTCGAGCCTTCGGTGAGGATGCGCACATACACTTTCGAACCCGGCGCAGCCTTGGCGATGTTGCGCAGGTCGGCTTCGGAGTCGGTGGAGAACAGGCGCACGCCCTTCTCGTAGAAGTAGCGGATGTCCTTGGATTTCTTGATGGTGTTGCCGTAGCTGATACGGTCGGCGCTGACGCCACGGTCCATGACCTTGTCCAGCTCGTAGATCGAGGCGATGTCGAAGCTCGAACCCTTGTCTTTCAACAGGTCGATGATCTCGACGGCCGGGTTGGCCTTGACCGCGTAATACACCTTGGCGAATTCGAAACCGGCGCGCAGGTCATCGTAGGCCTGGCTGATCATCGCGGTGTCGATCACCACGAACGGGGTTTCCTGTTTGTCGGCGAACGCCTTCATTTTGTCAAAGGTGGCGCGCGCGAAATAATCTTCGACGTTGATCGACATGCTGGGAACTCCTAAGGGCAAACTGTATTAATCAATGGGTGCAAATGAACGTCCTCCGTATCCCCACTTTGGTTCGCCTACTTCCCAAGGCATGTCGCCGAAAGCAAAAAGGCCATGGGATACGCGTCCCTTGGCCTTGCTGTCTCGTCGTCAGTACTTGAGCCGGATGGATCGTTTCCAGCATGGACGTTCGGCGCGAACTTTAGGGCTTGATGGGCGTGGGATCAACTAAAAATGTCGCGTTTTTGCACGCGTTCGTCGCGCGACCCCGTGCAGCTACTTATGTAACCGACCGGTGTGACGGATTGATGTTCCCCGGATGGGGCAAATCGACTGTATTTCACTGACACCCTGGGGGGCAAATGTGGGAGGGGGCTTGCCCCCGATGGCGGTGGGTCAGTTATAGAGTTATCAACTGACCCACCCTCATCGGGGCATGGGTATCTACACAACCCTGTAGCGCTCAACCGTAACCACGATGCGAAGCGAGCCGCTCTTGCTCTTGATCTGCTTTTGATCTTGATCTCAGGCGCCCCGTTAAACCACGC
>NZ_CVTX01000147.1:30823-54421 GCF_900005715.1 Pseudomonas sp. 34 E 7 | reverse complement strand
AGTGGCCGTGACCGCAGAAACGGATATGTACTCGATCTGATCCAACATCCTGGTCGGCCCAGAGGCCGCCATCGGGGGCAAGCCCCCTCCCACATTTGCCCCCCAGGGTGTCAGGTCAGGTCAGGCCAGGGCGGTCTCGGCCGGCGAGACGATACTGGTCTTGCCGCCACGGGACTTGCCGGAACTCAGGTACTCGGCAATCGACTCCTGGGTCACCTCGCCCAGGAACACCCGCTCGGCATCCATCACCGGCAACCATGAACGGTTGAACTCGTACATGCGCGAGAGCAGGATGCGCAAATGCTCGTCATACGCCGCCGTGGCGTTGAACTCGCGCAGGTATTGGCCGCAGGTACCGGT
Source organism: Pseudomonas sp. 34 E 7 (assembly GCF_900005715.1). Taxonomy (NCBI): domain Bacteria; kingdom Pseudomonadati; phylum Pseudomonadota; class Gammaproteobacteria; order Pseudomonadales; family Pseudomonadaceae; genus Pseudomonas; species Pseudomonas sp. 34 E 7. The sequence continues at coordinate 54,061 of NZ_CVTX01000147.1, read as the reverse complement.
CTGGCGGTGCAGGTCGCGACGGCGTACATAGCCCAGCGCCTTGTTCTCGGCGCAGGTGACCACCACATAGCGGCGGTCGTGCTCGTCCATCAGTTCCAGCGCATCGGCCACCGGAGTTTCCGGGCTCACCGACGGCGCGTTGTCCGCCGCGTCTTCGGCCTTGACCAGCAACAGGCGCTTGAGGGTACTGTCCTGGCCGACGAAGTTGCTGACGAACTCGTCCGCCGGGTGCGCCAGCAGCGTATCGGGATGGTCGATCTGCAGCAGCTTGCCGGCCCGGAAGATCGCAATCTTGTCGCCCAGCTTGATGGCCTCGTCGATGTCGTGGCTGACCATGATCACGGTCTTGTTCAGCGCACGCTGCATTTCGAAGAACTCGTTCTGGATCATCTCGCGGTTGATCGGGTCGACCGCGCCGAACGGTTCATCCATCAGCAGCAACGGCGCATCGGCCGCCAGGGCTCGAATCACGCCGATGCGCTGCTGCTGGCCACCCGACAATTCACGCGGGTAGCGGTGCAGGTACTGCTTGGGTTCGAGCTTGATCATGCTCATCAGTTCGCGGGCGCGGTCGTGGCATTTCTGCTTGTCCCAGCCGAGCAGCTTGGGCACCACCACGATATTTTCTTCGATGGTCATGTTCGGGAACAGGCCGATCTGCTGGATCACATAGCCGATGTTGCGACGCAGGGTCACTTCGTCCAGGTCGGTGGTGTCTTCGCCGTTGATCAGGATCTTGCCCGAAGAAGGCTTGATCAGACGGTTGATCATCTTCAGCGTCGTACTCTTGCCGCAGCCCGACGGGCCGAGGAATACGCAAATTTCGCCTTCGTTGACGGTCAGGCTTACATCGTTGACGGCGGTGACAGTCTTGCCGTTGCTTTGAAAAGTCTTGGACAGGTTTTGAAGTTCGATCATTTGAGCAATCCTTTTGGAGTCAGCGAGCGTTGCAGCCATTGCAGAAGCAGGTCGGCGAAGATGGCCAGGAGACTGACCAGCACGGCGCCGACAATCAGCATCGACATGTCGCTGCGGCTGATGGAAGCCAGAATAAGTACACCCAGGCCACCGGCGCCGATGGTGGCGGCGATGGTCATCACGCCGATGTTCATCACCACGGCGGTGCGCACACCGGCGAGGATCACCGGCACGGCAATCGGCAGTTCGACCATGCGCAGGCGCTGGCCGAAGGTCATGCCGATGCCTTTGGCGGCCTCGCGGATGCCCGGCTCGACACCGGTGAGCGCCAGGTAGGTGTTACGCATGATCGGCAACAGGGAGTAGAGGAACACGGCGGTAATCGCCGGCATCGGCCCCAGGCCCTGGCCGAACTTGGAGTAGAACGGCAGCAGCAGGCCGAACAGGGCGATGGAGGGCACCGTGAGCAATACCGTGGCGCTGGCTTGCAAGGGGCCCGCGAGGGTCGGGTAGCGGGTCATCAGCACGCCCAGGGGCACACCGACGACAATCGCGAGAATCACAGCGATACCGACCAGGGTGATGTGCTGCCAGGTCAGGTGCAGGACCTGGGCCCAATCAAGATGGGAAAAGGCGTTCAAAAATTCCATGTCTTCTCCTCGTTAGTTGATTGGATGTTGGCGCAGGAAATCGGCGGCAACGGCGGACGGGCTTTCATGGTCGACGTCGACTCGCGCATTGAGCTGGCGCATGGTTTGGTCGTCGAACAGCGTGGCCAAAGGCTTGAGCTCGGCGGCCAGTTGCGGGTGCTTGTCGAGGTAGTCCTGGCGGATCACCGGGGCGGCGGTGTAGTCCGGGAAGTAGTGCTTGTCGTCCTCGAGCAGCTTCAACTTGAACGCGTTCAGGCGACCGTCGGTGGTGTAGACCAGGCCGGCAAACACTTGGCCATTACGCAACGCGGTGTAGACCAGGCCTGCGTCCATCTGCCGAGTGTTCTTGCGCGTCAGGTTCATGTCGTACAGCTTGACCATGCCTGCCAGGCCGTCGGAGCGGTTGGCGAACTCGGTGTCCAGGGCGACCAGGCGGTGATCCTTGGCGTCTTCGGCCATGGCTTTGGTGAGATCGCTGATGCTGTTGATCTCGGGGTGTTCCTGAGCCACTTTCTCGGGCAACGCCAGGGCGTAGGTGTTGCTGAAGCGCGACGGCGACAGCCAGACCAGGCCCTTTTTCGCGTCGAGTTCCTTTACCCGCGCGTAGGACTGTTCGCTGTCGAGCTTCTCGTCGATATGGTTGTAGGCCACCAGCGACACGCCGGTGTATTCCCAGATCAGATCCAGTTGCCCGCTTTCCTGGGCGCTTCTCGCCAGGTTGCTGCCCAGGCCGCCGGTCACGCGGGCGTCGTAGCCCTTGCTGCGCAGGTACTGGGAAGTGATTTCGGCCAGCAGGGTCTGTTCGGTGAACACCCGGGCGCCGATGCGAATCACCGGTTTTTCAGCGGCTTGCGCAATACCTGCAAGCAGCAGGAAGCAGCCTAATATCAAGCTTAGTTTTTTCATCTCGATTCCTTACCTGGCGTTAAGACGGGCGCAGCCCGCGTTCCAGCCAGAGGCGGCTGGCCATGGTCACCAGGCCATCAAGCAGCAATGCGAGCAGCGCGGTGCAGGCGGCGCCGAGCAGCAGTTGCGGCTGGTTGTTCAGGGCGATGCCCGGGAAGATCAGGCTGCCCAGGCTGTTGGCACCGATCAGGAACGCCAGTGGCGCGGTGCCGACGTTGATCGCCAGGGCCACCCGCACGCCACCGATGATGATCGGCACGGCGTTGGGCAATTCCACGCGAAACAGCACCTGGCGCGGGGTCATGCCGATGCCGGTGGCGGCTTCCTTCAGGGAGCCCTGAACATTCTTCAGGCCTTCGTAGGTGTTACGCACGATGGGCAGGAGAGAGGCGAGAAACAACGCGAAGATGGCCGGGCCGCTGCCGATGCCGAGGACGCCGAGGGCGATGGCCAGTACGGCCAGGGGAGGGACGGTGTTGCCGATGTTGAAAATCTGCATGAAACGTTCTGCGCGCCCGACCATGTTCGGTCGACTGAGCAGGATACCGGCGGGTATCCCCACAATCAGGGCGGCCAGCATGGAGACCAGGACGAGAATCAAATGAGCTTGCAGGTAAAACAATAAATCGTCGCGGTACAGTTCGATCGTGTTGATGCCGATCCAGTGGACCAGCAGGGCCAGGAGCGCGACGACAACCGCTGCTCCCATAAGCCCTTTGCCATAGCGAATAGCCACAGGCGGACTCCTTTTTTCTTCTGTCGACGAACACATTCCCGCGTGGCAAGCCATTGCTGGCTGTCAGCGAAATGTGATCGCGAAATGCAGCTCGCCAATGCCGTCAAAAGCGGCATGAGTTCGAGCCATAAGCGCAGCCTCGTCAGGCTAACTTGCTGATTTTCCAGCCCCTGTTCCGAGTGCGTAAGCAGGGGAGTGGACGTCTCTACCTTTTAAAAGGTTCCACACTTGGGAGCATTTAGCCACCCCCAATGGGCTCAACGGTGGTCCGGACCCTCGCGTTTGCGCTATACTCGCCGCCCTTTTTTGACTCACCTGCCAGGCGATTTCCCATGACCCACCAGGCCGCCGAAGTCGCGAAACGCCGCACTTTCGCCATTATTTCCCACCCCGATGCCGGTAAAACCACCATCACCGAAAAGCTGCTGCTGATGGGCAAGGCAATCGCGGTGGCCGGCACGGTGAAATCGCGTAAATCCGACCGCCATGCGACATCCGACTGGATGGAAATGGAAAAGCAACGGGGTATTTCCATTACCACGTCGGTCATGCAGTTCCCGTATCGCGACCACATGGTCAACCTGCTCGACACCCCGGGCCACGAAGACTTCTCCGAAGACACCTACCGCACCCTTACTGCGGTGGACTCGGCATTGATGGTCCTCGACGGCGGTAAGGGCGTCGAGCCGCGCACCATTGCGCTGATGGACGTTTGCCGTCTGCGCGACACACCGATTGTCAGCTTCATCAACAAACTCGACCGCGATATCCGCGATCCCATCGAGCTGCTGGATGAAATCGAAGCCGTCCTGAAGATCAAGGCCGCGCCGATCACCTGGCCGATTGGTTGCTACCGCGATTTCAAAGGCGTGTATCACCTGGCCGATGACTACATCATCGTCTACACCGCCGGCCACGGGCATGAGCGCACCGATGTGAAAATCATCGAAAAGCTCGACTCCGACGAAGCCCGCGCCCACCTGGGCGACGAGTACGACCGTTTTGTCGACCAGCTGGAACTGGTGCAGGGCGCCTGCCACGAGTTCAACCAGCAGGAATTCCTCGACGGTCAGTTGACCCCGGTGTTCTTCGGCACTGCCCTGGGCAACTTCGGTGTCGACCACGTGCTCGACGCCGTGGTGAATTGGGCACCCAAGCCTCTGGCCCGGGTCGCCAACGAACGCACCGTGGAACCGGTCGAAGAGAAATTCACCGGCTTCGTGTTCAAGATCCAGGCGAACATGGACCCCAAGCACCGCGACCGTATCGCCTTCATGCGTATCTGCTCCGGCCGCTACGAAAAGGGCATGAAGATGCGCCATGTGCGCACCGGCAAGGACGTACGCATCGGCGACGCGCTGACGTTCTTCTCCTCCGAGCGTGAACAGCTCGAAGAAGCCTACGCCGGCGACATCATCGGCCTGCACAACCACGGCACCATCCAGATCGGCGACACCTTCACCGAAGGCGAAGCGCTGGGCTTCACCGGTATCCCGCACTTCGCACCGGAACTGTTCCGCCGCGTACGCCTGCGCGACCCGCTGAAATCCAAGCAACTGCGCCAGGGCTTGCAGCAATTGGCTGAAGAAGGCGCCACCCAGGTGTTCTTCCCCGAGCGCAGCAACGACATCATCCTTGGTGCCGTCGGTGTGCTGCAGTTCGATGTGGTCGCCAGCCGCTTGAAAGAGGAATACAAGGTGGAATGCTCCTACGAGCCGATCACCGTGTATTCGGCGCGCTGGATCGAGTGCAGCGATAAGAAAAAACTGGAAGAGTTCTCCAACAAGGCCGTGGAAAACCTGGCGGTGGATGGCGGTGGTCACCTGACCTACCTGGCCCCGACGCGGGTCAACCTTGCGCTGATGGAAGAGCGTTGGCCGGATGTGAAGTTCCGGGCGACCCGCGAACACCATTAAGGTCTGTGCGGTACACAGAAGGGCGAAGCTGTCATGGCTTCGCCCTTTTTTTGGCTGTGAAATACAATCAAATGTGGGAGGGGGCTTGCCCCCGATGGCGGTTTATCAGTGACATGTAATGTCCTGACCCACTGCTATCGGGGGCAAGCCCCCTCCCACATTTTGCCCTCTATAAGGCTGGAGATTGGCGAGAACCCTGCATCGGGTCTAGCGTTCACACATTGACTGCGAAGGAGACCTCCGTGCGAAATGTTCGATACGCTATTTGTCTGATGCTACTGGCAGGCCCGGGGCTGACGACGCTCCCGGCACTGGCCGTCGATGGCACGCCCCAATGGAAGGACACCGGCCCTGTCACCAAGAGAAAGGCCAACGAGGTCAATTCCGGCAGCTGGAAACCGCAGCCCCAGCCCACAGACGTTAAAGATCCGGAAAACCCGATCAACGAAGGCGAAGACAGTGTGACCTTTGATGACGGCGAAACCTGAGACGCGGCGCCAACCCAAAAAGAAGCCCCTCCCGCCAGGCTGATGCGCAACCTGACGGGAAGGGCTGTAGAACTCACTGACGCCGCATCACTGATCGTTCCCACGCTCCGCGTGGGAATGCCGCCTGGGACGCTCTGCGTCCCGATCGCTCAGGCGACGAACTGCTCCGCATAGTGGCAAGCCACCTGGCGATTATCCAACGGCCGCAACAGCGGCTCCTCTGTGCTGCAGCGCGCTGTCGCATACGGGCAGCGCTTGTGGAACGCGCAGCCAGGCGGTGGGTTCAGCGGATTGGGCAGTTCGCCGACGATCTTGATTTTCGGCTTGCTCGGGTCCGGGTGAATGGTCGGGGTGGCCGACAGCAGCGCCTGGGTGTACGGGTGCAGCGGACGGGCGTAGATGTCTTCCTTGGGGCCCACTTCCACCGGGCGGCCGAGGTACATCACCATCACGTCGTCGGCGACGTGTTGCACCACCGCCAGGTTGTGGGAGATGAACACGTAGGCGGTGTTGAATTCCTGCTGCAAATCCATGAACAGGTTGAGCACCTGGGCCTGGATCGACACGTCCAGCGCCGAGGTCGGTTCGTCCGCCACCAGCACTTTGGGTTGCAGCATCATCGCCCGGGCCAGGGCGATACGCTGGCGCTGGCCACCGGAGAACATGTGCGGGTAGCGCTGATAATGCTCGGGGCGCAGGCCCACTTGCTTCATCATCGCCTGCACTTTTTCGCGGCGTTCGGCGGCGGACAGGTTGGTGTTGATCAGCAGCGGCTCGCCGAGCTGATCGCCAACCTTCTGGCGTGGGTTCAACGAGGCGTATGGGCTCTGGAACACCATCTGCACGTCTTTGCGCAACTGCTTGCGCTGGGCCTTGTCGGCACCGGCCACTTCCTGGCCGGCGATTTTAAGCGAGCCCGAAGACGGCTCCTCGATCAGCGTGAGGGCGCGGGCCAGGGTGGACTTGCCGCAACCCGACTCGCCTACCACGGCGAGGGTCTTGCCGGCTTCGAGTTCGAAGGACACACCGTTAAGGGCACGCACCGTGGCGTGGCCCTTGAACAGGCCACGGGACACTTCGTAGTGACGGGTCAGGTCGCGGGCGGTAAGAACGACGGCCATTACGCCACCTCCTGGTTCAAGGGGTAGAAGCAGCGTGCAAGGCTGTTGGTTTTCGGATCAAGGCTCGGGCGCTGGGTGCGGCAGTTTTCCTGCACGTACGGGCAACGCGGCGACAGCAGGCAACCCTGCGGGCGGTCATAGCGGCCCGGCACGATGCCGGGCAGCGTGGCCAGCCGCGTGGCGCCCAGGCTGTGTTCCGGAATCGCCTTGAGCAGCGCTTCGCTGTACGGGTGCGCCGGGATGTCGAACAGTTGCGGCACCTGGCCGACTTCCACGGCCTGGCCTGCGTACATCACGCACACGCGCTGGGCGGTTTCAGCCACCACCGCAAGGTCGTGGGTGATCAGCACCAGGCCCATGTTCTGTTCTTTCTGCAGGGCCAGCAGCAGGTCCATGATCTGCGCCTGGATGGTCACGTCCAGGGCGGTGGTCGGTTCGTCGGCGATCAGCAGTTTCGGTTCGCCGGCAATCGCCATGGCGATGGCCACACGCTGGCTCATACCGCCGGACAGTTGGTGCGGGTAGGCATCCATACGGCTGGCGGCGCCCGGGATTTCAACTTTTTCCAGCAGTTCGATGGCCCGCTTGCGCGCTTGCCGGCCGGACATTTTCAGGTGCAGGCGCAGCACTTCTTCAATCTGGAAACCCACGGTGTAGCTGGGGTTCAGCGCGGTCATCGGGTCCTGGAACACCATCGCCAGGTCTTTGCCGACGATCTGGCGGCGCTGGCGGTTGCTCAGCTTGAGCATGTCCTTGCCGTCGAAGTTCAGCGCGTCGGCGGTAACGATGCCGGGATGCTCGATCAGGCCCATCAGCGCCATCATGGTCACGGATTTACCCGAGCCCGACTCGCCAACGATTGCCAGGACTTCGCCCTTGTCGACGGTAATGTCGAGGCCATCGACCACCGGTACGGCGGTCTTGTCGCCGAAGCGCACGTTGAGATTCTTGATTTCTAACAGTGACATGGGAATCTCCTCAGGCGGCGTTCTTGAGTTTCGGGTCCAGCGCGTCGCGCAGGCCGTCACCCATCAAGTTGATTGCCAGCACGCTGAGCAAAATGGTCAAGCCAGGCAAGCTCACTACCCACCAGGCGCGTTCGATGTAGTCACGGGCCGAAGCCAGCATGGTGCCCCACTCAGGCGTTGGCGGTTGTACGCCAAGGCCAAGGAAGCCCAGGGCCGCGGCATCGAGAATCGCCGAGGAAAAGCTCAGGGTCGCCTGTACGATCAGCGGCGCCATGCAGTTGGGCAGCACGGTGACGAACATCAGGCGTGGCAGGCCGGCACCGGCCAGGCGCGCGGCGGTCACGTAGTCGCGGTTCAGCTCGCCCATCACCGCAGCGCGGGTCAGGCGCACGTAGGACGGCAGCGACACGATGGCGATCGCGATCACGGTGTTGATCAGGCCAGGGCCGAGGATGGCGACAATCGCCACCGCCAGCAGCAGCGAGGGCAGGGCCAGCATGATGTCCATCAAACGCATGATGGTCGGGCCGAGCAGGCGCGGGAAGAACCCCGCGAACAGGCCCAGCAGGATGCCCGGGATCAGCGACATCACCACCGACGACAAGCCGATCAGCAGCGACAGGCGCGAACCCTGGATCAGGCGCGAGAGCAGGTCGCGGCCCAGTTCGTCGGTGCCGAGCAGAAACTGCATCTGCCCGCCTTCCAGCCACGCAGGCGGGGTGAGCAGGAAGTCGCGGTATTGCTCGCTCGGGTTATGCGGTGCAACCCACGGCGCGAAGATTGCACAGAACACGATCAGCAGCATGAACAGCAGGCCGGCAACCGCGCCTTTGTTCTTGGAGAAGGCTTGCCAGAATTCTTTGTACGGGGACGGGTACAGCAGGCTCTGATCGACTGCTGACACTGGAGTAGAGGTAGTCATGGTCATGATCTCAGCGCTGGTGACGGATGCGTGGGTTGGCGAAGCCGTAGAGGATATCCACCACGAAGTTCACCAGGATCACCAGGCAGGCGATCAGCAGAATGCCGTTCTGCACCACCGGGTAGTCCCGCGCGCCAATGGCTTCGATCAGCCATTTGCCGATGCCGGGCCACGAGAAGATGGTTTCGGTCAGTACCGCACCGGCCAGCAGCGTGCCGACTTGCAGGCCGACCACGGTCAGCACCGGGATCAGTGCGTTGCGCAGGCCGTGCACGAACACCACACGCGCCGGCGACAGGCCCTTGGCCTTGGCGGTGCGGATGTAGTCCTCACGCAGCACTTCGAGCATCGACGAGCGGGTCATGCGCGCGATCACCGCCAGCGGGATGGTGCCCAGCACGATGGCCGGCAGGATCAAGTGGTGCAAGGCGTCCCAGAACGCGTCCGGCTCGTCGGCCAGCAGCGTGTCGATGAGCATGAAGCCGGTGCGCGGCTCGATGTCGTAGAGCAGGTCGATACGCCCGGAAACCGGGGTCCAGCCCAGGCTCACCGAGAAGAACATGATCAGGATCAGGCCCCACCAGAAGATCGGCATCGAATAGCCCGCCAGGGAAATGCCCATCACCCCGTGGTCGAACAGCGATCCTCGCTTGAGTGCCGCGATCACCCCGGCCAGCAGGCCCAGGATACCGGCGAACAACAGGGCGGCCATGGACAGTTCCAGGGTCGCCGGAAAGAGTGCGGTGAACTCGGTCCACACGCTGGTGCGGGTGCGCAGGGATTCGCCAAGGTCGCCCTGGGCAAGTTTGCCCACATAGTCCAGGTATTGCGCATACAACGGCTTGTTCAAGCCAAGGCGTTCCATTGCCTGGGCATGCATTTCGGGGTCAACCCGACGCTCGCCCATCATGACTTCTACGGGGTCGCCTGGAATCATGCGAATCAACGCAAAGGTCAGCAACGTGATGCCGAAGAACGTGGGGATCAATAACCCCAGTCGGCGGGCAATAAAACTAAACATCTTGGTGTATACCTCAATCAGCCGGTTAGGCAGGTTCGGCGCCGTCAGGGTCGACGGCGCCGAGCGTTTTTCTTATTTACTTCACCTGGGTGGTGGCGAAGTTATTTGTACCCAGAGGGCTTTGGGTGAAGCCTTCTACGTTCTTGCGCATGGCGGTGAACAGTTTCGGATAAGCCATGGGAAGCCATGGCTGGTCCTTCTCGAAAACATCCTGTGCTTGTTCATAGAGCGCAGCCCGTGAGGCCGGTTCCTTTTCTGCACGGGCCTTGTCGATCAAGTCCTGAAACTCTTTGTTACACCAGCGTGCGTAGTTTTCGCCGTTTTTCGCCGCATCGCAACTCAGGTTGGGTGTGAGGAAGTTGTCCGGGTCACCGTTATCGCCGACCCAGCCAGCCGAAACCATGTCGTGCTCGCCGTTTTTAGCGCGCTTGAGCATTTCGCCCCATTCCATGACTTTGATATTGACCTTCAGGCCAATCTGCGCCAGATCCGCCTGCATGCGCTGGGCGCCGAGCATTGGATTGGGGTTGGTCGGGCCGCCGCCGTTGCGGGTGAACAGGGTGAATTCGGTGCCTTCCGGTACGCCGGCTTCCTTGAGCAGGGCGCGGGCCTTGTCCAGGTCACGCGGCGGGTTTTTCAGTTTTTCGTTGAAACCCAGCAAGGTCGGTGGATAAGGGCCGGTGCCTACTACCGCATTGCCTTTGCCGAACAGGGCTTCGGTGTAGCCTGCCTTGTCGAACGCGATGTTGATCGCGTGGCGTACCCGGGCATCGCTCATGTATTTGTGGGTGGTGTTCATCGCGGTGTAACTGGTGGTCATCGCCGCCAGTTCGTCGACTTTCAGGTTCGGGTCTTTCTTGATGCTTGGAATGTCATCCGGCTTGGGGAACAACGCGATCTGACATTCATTGGCCTTGAGCTTCTGCAGGCGCACGTTGTTATCGGTGCTGATCGCCAGGATCAACGGATCAACTGCCGGTTTGCCGCGAAAGTACTCAGGGTTGGCCTTGAAGCGCGCCTGGGCATCTTTTTGATAACGGATGAAGATGAACGGGCCAGTGCCGATGGGCTTGGCGTTGAGGTCATCGGTCTTGCCGGACTTGAGCAGCTGGTCGGCGTATTCCTTGGAGTGGATTGAAGAGAATGCCATGCCCAGGTCGGCCAGGAACGGTGCTTCAGGACGGGTCAGGGTAAAAACGACGGTGTGATCATCGGTCTTCTCTACGCTCTTGAGCAGTTCCTTGAAGCCCATGCTTTCGAAGTACGGGTAGCCTACGAGCGACTTGTTATGCCACGGGTGATTCGGGTCCAGCTGGCGCTGGAAGCTCCAAAGCACGTCGTCGGCGTTCAGGTTGCGCGTGGGTTTGAAATAGTCGGTGGTGTGGAACTTGATATCGTCACGCAGGTGGAACGTGTAGGTCAGGCCATCGGCGCTGATTTCCGGCAGGTCCTTGGCCAGCGCCGGGACCACTTCAGTGGTGCCGGGCTTGAAGTCCACCAGGCGGTTGAACATGGTTTCGGCTGCGGCGTCAGCGGTCACGGCGGTGGTGTACAGGACCGGGTCAAAACCTTCCGGGCTGGCTTCGGTGCAGACCACCAGCGGTTTGGCCGAAACGCCGATCGCCACGCTCAACAGCGCAGCGGCCATGGCAGCTTGTAACGGGAGCATTTTCATTCAGAGCCCTCTGCAATCGATGGAGCCAGAAACGCGAAGACGGCGGGCTCGTCCTGAGCCCGCCGCTTACCTGGCGCTAATTAAAGAATGTTGAACGGGATGGTGGTGACCAGACGGAACTCTTTGATGCTGCCGTCGGACTGGAACTCGCTGCCACGGTGCTCAACGTAGGTTGCGCGCACGGTAGTGGCTTTGAGCGGGCCGCTCTGCAGGGCGTAAGAGGCGCCTACACCGTATTCCTGGTGCTTCTCGCCGTCCTGGGACTGGATACCGTCGTAGGCGAACTTGGCGCGACCATTGTTGCCGGTGTAGTGGGTACCGTCGATGCCCCAGCCGCGGGCCGAGTAGGCGTTGAACTTCAGGCCTGGCACGCCGTATTCGGCCATGTTGATGGCGTAGGCGATCTGGAACGATTTCTCGTTCGGGCCGTTGAAGTCGGACGTCAGGGAGTTGGCCAGGTAGATGCCGTTGGTTTCGTGCAGGTAGTCGAAGTACTCGTTACCGTTCACTTGCTGGTAGCCGAAGGTCAGGCTGTGGGCCTGGTGAGTCAGGCCAAGGGACAGGGAGAAGGTATCGTTGTCGATTTCCCCCATCTCTTTTTTGCCTTCATCGACCGTCTTGTAGTAGTTGAAGCCGGTGGTCAGGCCCAGTTGCTGAGCGTCGCCCAGTTCGTGGGTCGCGCCGAAGTAGTACTGGTTCCAGAAGTCCTTCACGTTGGCGGCGAAGAAGCTGGTCTTCAGGCTTTTCAGCGGCTGGTAGTTCACACCCAGGGTGGAGACCTTGTCGGTTTCCGCACCATTGCCGTATTCGCTGCGGAATTTCGACAGGCTCTGTTCGGTACGCGGGGAAACGCGATCGAAAATACCGCCCTGGAACGACAGGTTGCTGAACTCTGCGCTGTTGAAGCTCACACCCTGGAAGCTTGAAGGCAGCGCACGGTTGCCGATGGTGTCGACGATGCCGCTGCTGAAGTTCTGGCGACCGGCGGTCAGCGTGGTGTTGGACACGCGGAACTGCACGTTGGCCAGGCCCAGTTTGCTCCATTGGTCGACGGCATCACCGTTGGAGTCGGCCAGGGTGCGGTTGGAGCCGCCCTTGATATCACGCTTGCTGCGGTCCAGGACCAGCGCGTTGTACACCGCCACTTCGGTCTTGACGCCGACAGTGCCCTGGGTGAAACCCGAGCTGGCGTTGAGGATGGTGCCCTGCACCCAGTTGGTACGGTTGCGGTCGGTACGGGTTTCACCATGCTTCTGGTACGAGAAGGTGCCCCCACGGTATTTGCTTTCATGGGAGTACCAGTTACGCGTGGTGCCGCCCAGGCTGAAATCTTCGATGAAGCCCTTGGCCTCGCTTTGGGCGCTGGTGCCGGCCAGAGTGGTAGGAACGAAGTCCTGGCTCTGGGTTTCAGCGTAGGCGGTGGCCGTGATGCTGCTGATGGCCAGGGCCAGAAGCGCTTTGCTGCTCAGTTTCATGGGTGAAGCTCCTTTGGTTCTCTTTTTTATGCCGGTCTTTTTAGGTGAACCGGCTATTGGGTGTGTAACTCGTTCAAGCTATTGCAAACGTTTGGCGTAGGAAAATTCCCAACAAAAGCCTGCACGTTTGCCGCAGGGCCAACATCGCCCTGCGCAATCCGGTTATTTTTTCTTATGGGGTGATACTGACGCCCGAGAACACGTTGCGGCCGAAGGGGCTCACTTTGAAGCCTTCGACTTTGGCGCTTAACGGCTGGTTGACCGTCGAGTGGGCGACTGGCGTGATCGGCACCTGCTGCTTGAGCAGTTGCTGTGCCTGTTTGTACAGAACAGTCCTTTGTTCACGGTCGGTGACGACCTTGGCTTGCTTGATCAGCTTGTCGTACGCCGGGTCACACCACATGGAGTAGTTGTTCCCGCCGATGGCGTCGCAGCTGTAGAGGGTGCCCAGCCAGTTGTCCGGGTCACCGTTGTCGCCGGTCCAGCCGATCAGGCTGACATCATGCTCACCGTTCTTGGTGCGCTTGATGTATTCGCCCCATTCGTAGCTGACAATCTTCACTTTCAGGCCGATCTTGGCCCAATCGTTTTGCAGCATTTCAGCCATCAGCTTGGCGTTGGGGTTGTACGGACGTTGTACCGGCATCGCCCAGAGGGTGATCTCGGTGCCTTCCTTCACGCCGGCGGCCTTGAGCAGTTCCTTGGCTTTTTCCGGGTTGTAGGCGGCGTCCTTGATGCTGTCGTCGTAGGACCACTGGGTCGGCGGCATGGCGTTGACGGCCAGTTGTCCCGCACCCTGGTAGACGGCGTTGAGGATGCTCTGCTTGTTCACCGCCATGTCCAGCGCCTGGCGCACTTCAAGCTGGTCGAACGGCTTGTGGCGCACGTTGTAGGCGATGTAGCCGAGGTTGAAGCCCGGCTTGGTCAGCAGTTGCAGGTTCGGGTCGGCCTTGAGCGCGTCGACATCGGCAGGGCGCGGGTGCAGGGTGATCTGGCATTCGCCGGCCTTGAGCTTCTGCACGCGCACCGAAGCGTCGGTGTTGATGGCGAAGATCAGTTGGTCGAGCTTGACCCGGCTCGGGTCCCAGTACTGTTTGTTCGCCACGTAGCGAATCTGCGAGTCTTTCTGGTAACGCTGGAACACAAACGGGCCGGTGCCGATCGGCTTCTGGTTGATATCGCTGGGTTTGCCTTCCTTGAGCAACTGCTCGGCATACTCGGCGGAGAGGATCGCGGCGAAACTCATGGCGATGTTTTGCACGAACGCGGCGTCGACCGTGTTCAAGGTGATCACCACGGTGTGCGGGTCGGTTTTTTCGACCTTGGCGATGTTCTTGTTCAGGCTCATCCCGTTGAAGTAGGGAAACTCGGTAGGGTAGGCCTTGCGAAACGGATGGTCGGGGTCAAGCATGCGGTTGAAGGTGAACAGCACGTCGTCGGCGTTGAAGTCGCGCGTCGGCTTGAACTCCTTGTTGCTGTGGAACTTCACCCCTTCACGCAGGTGAAACGTGTAGGTCAGTCCGTCTTCGGAAATATCCCAGTTGGTGGCCAGCCCGGGCACGACGTCAGTTGCACCCTTTTCGAACTCGACCAGGCGGTTGTACAACGGCTCTGCAGCGTCGTTGTCGGTGGCGGTGGTGTATTGCGCGGTGTCAAAGCCTGCCGGGCTGCCCTCGGAGCAGAACACCAGGCTCTTCTTGTCGGCGGCTTCAGCCGTTGTGGCCACGGCCAGAAGGCTGGTGGCAAACAGTGCGGATAGAACGGTGGTATGGCGCATGACGATCCCGATCCTTGTTTGTAGTTATCAACAGCGAGCGGTCCCACTGGCCACAGCCAGGGAGACATCACTGATCCCACACACAGCGAGTACCTTTCTCAAATTGGGGCCTCTGCCGTCCTACGACGTTATGGGTCGCGGACTTCACAGTAAATGCGCCAAATCGGACTGGCCTTGTAGGTAACGGAGACATGAAGCGCAGTTCATTACTGTAGGACGGCGGCGCTTAAAATGTGGTCTGTTTCCTACGATCTAGGCGGATGAAATAACGGCGACGTTGTGAAACGTCGCCGCTATTGATCCTTACTTGCCGCTTACGCTCACGCCGTAGAAGGAGTTCAAGCCAAACGGGCTGATCTTGAAGTCCTGCACGGTGTTGCGCATGGGTTGATACACCGTCGAGTGCGCGATAGGTGTCATCGGAACTGCGTCTTTGAGTACATGTTGCGCCTGCTTGTACAGCTCGGTGCGTTTGGCGACATCCGATGTGGCCTTGGCTTGTTTCACGATGCCGTCGAATTTCTTGTCGCACCACTTGGAGAAGTTGTTGCCCGACAGCGAGTCGCAGCCGAACAGCACGTTCAGCCAGTTGTCCGGGTCACCATTGTCGCCGCTCCAGCCAATGATCATGGCCTGGTTCTCGCCGCCCTTGGAGCGCTTGATGTACTCGCCCCACTCGTAGCTGGTGATCTTGACCTTCAAGCCGATCTTGGACCAGTCGTTCTGCAGCATCTCAGCCATCAGTTTGGCGTTCGGGTTGTACGGACGCTGAACCGGCATGGCCCACAGCACGATCTCGGTGCCTTCCTTGATGCCGGCTTCCTTGAGCAGCGCCTTGGCTTTCTCGGGATTGTAGGCGGCGTCCTTGATGGTGGTGTCGTAGGACCATTGGGTCGGCGGCATGGCGTTGACGGCCAATTGACCGGCACCCTGGTACACCGAGTCGATGATCTGCTGCTTGTTCACCGACATGTCCAGCGCCTGGCGTACGCGCAGGTCTGCCAGCGGGTTTGGCTGATCGCTGCCCTTGACCTTGTCCATCACGTTGTAGGCCACGTAGCCCAGGTTGAAACCGGCCTGGTGCGGCAGTTTCAGGTCCTTGTCTTCACCCAGCGCCTTGAGGTCGGCCGGACGCGGGAACAGGGTGACCTGGCATTCGTTTTTCTTGAGCTTCTGGATACGCACCGACGGGTCAGTGGTGATGGCGAAGATCAGGTTATCGATCTTCACGTCTTCAGGTTTCCAGTAGTCCTTGTTGCCGGTGTAGCGAATGTTCGAGTCTTTCTGGTAGCTCTTGAACACGAACGGACCGGTGCCGACCGGCTTCTGGTTGATGTCGGCAGGTTTGCCTTCCTTCAACAATTGCGCGGCGTATTCGGCGGATTGGATCGAGGCGAAGCTCATTGCCATGTTCTGAATGAACGCGGCGTCCACGGTGCCAAGGGTGAACTTGACGGTGTGGTCATCGATTTTCTCGATGTTCTTGATGTTGGTGTCCATCCCCATGTCCGTGAAGTACGGGAACTCGGTGGGGTAGGCCTTACGGAATGGATCGTCTTTATTGATCATCCGGTTGAACGTGAACAGGACGTCGTCGGCCGAGAATTCACGAGTCGGCTTGAAGTACGGGGTGGTGTGGAACTTGACGCCTTCGCGCAGGTGGAAGGTATACGTCAGGCCGTCCGGGGACACGTCCCAGCTGGTGGCGAGGCCAGGCACCACGGCGGTGCCGCCGCGTTCGAACTGGCTCAGGCGGTTGAACATGGTTTCGGCCGAGGCATCGAAGTCTGTTCCGGTGGTGTACTGGCCTGGGTCAAAACCGGCCGGGCTCCCTTCGGAGCAGAACACCAGGTTAGTTGCCGCATGGGCAAATGGGGCTGCGGCCATAAGGCCAGCGCTCACTAATAACGGAAGGACTGCGTGTTTAAGCATGTTGGCCTCATGATTTGTTGTCATTTTTGGTGGTGAGGGCGACCTCGTGAGTCGGCCTGCGGATACTTATGCAGGCGCCATACCCATTGCAAGATGTTGAACGGTTGCAAGCACCAAACAGTGGGACGGGCGTACAAGAATGTCGCATTTATGAAAGTTTCGACATAAATGTGTCCGTTTGGCGGTTTTTTTCGGTGCGTCGGGCGCACCGCAAAAGCCCAATCGAGGCGTCTAGTGCACTCGATTGGGGCGTTGTTGTTACTTATCTAGACTCACACCGTAGAACGGTGTCAGCCCGAACGGGCTGATCTTGAAGTCGCGCACTTGCTTGCGCATTGGCTGGAAAACCGTCGAGTTCGCAATAGGCGTTATAGGTACTTGTTCCTTAAGGATTTGTTGTGCCTGTTGATACCACTTGATGCGCTGTTCGCGGTCGTTGCTGACCTTGGCCTGCTGCACCAGCTTGTCATAGGCCGGGTTACACCATTTGGCGTAGTTGCTGCCCTTGACTGCGGCACAACTGTAGAGCACGCCGAGCCAGTTATCGGGGTCGCCGTTATCGCCGGTCCAGCCATAAATCATCGCGTCGTGTTCACCATTTTTGGCGCGCTTGATGTATTCGCCCCACTCATAGCTGACGATATTGGCCTTGATGCCGACCTTGGCCCAGTCCTGCTGGATCATTTGTGCGGACATGCGCGCGTTCGGGTTGGAGGCGCGTTGCACGGTCATCGCCCAAAGATCGATGGTGGTACCAGGTGCAACCCCTGCTTCTTTTAGTAGCGCCCGGGCCTTGGTCGGGTCGTACGGTGCATCCTTGATCGCCGGGTCATAAGACCACTGCGCCGGTGGCAGTGCGTTCTGCGCCAATTGTCCGGCGCCTTGATAAACCGCCTTGATGATTGCAGGCTTGTCGATGGCCATATCCAGGGCCTGGCGCACTTTGAGCTGGTCCAGCGGCGGATGGGTAACGTTGTAGGCCAGGAAACCCAGGTTGAAGCCGGCCTGCTGCAGCACGCGCAAGTCGGGGTCCTGCTTCATCACCTCGATGTCGGCAGGGCGCGGGTAGCCGCTGACCTGGCATTCGCCGGCCTTGAGTTTCTGCAGGCGCGCGGCGGCGTCCGGGGTAATGGCGAAGACCAGGTTGTCGAGTTTCACGTCCTCGGGCTTCCAATACTGTTTATTGGCGACGTAGCGGATCTGCGCGTCTTTCTGGTAGCGCTTGAACACGAACGGTCCGGTGCCCACCGGTTTCTGATTGATGTCCTCGGCCTTGCCTTGCTTGAGGAGCTGGGCGGCGTACTCGGCCGATTGCACCGAGGCGAAACTCATGGCCAGGTTCTGCACGAACGAGGCATCGACGTTGTTCAGGTTGAAGCGCACGGTGTGGTCGTCGAGTTTGTCGACGCTTTTGATCGTGGTGTTCAGGCCCATGTCGGTGAAGTAGGGCGATTCGGAAGGGTAGGCCTTGCGAAACGGGCTCTCGGCATCCAGCAGGCGGGTGAAGGTAAACACCACATCATCGGCGTTGAAGTCGCGGGTCGGGGTGAAGAAGTCGGTGGTGTGAAACTTGACGCCATCACGTAAGTGGAAGGTGTAGGTGAGGCCGTCTTCCGACACATCCCAGCGGGTGGCGAGGCCGGGCTCGACTTCGGTGCCGCCACGCTTGAACTGGGTGAGGCGGTTGAACACGGTTTCGGCGGAGGCGTCAAAGTCGGTGCCGCTGGTGTATTGGCTGGGATCGAAGCCGGCGGGGCTGGCTTCGGAGCAGTAGACCAGGGTGGTGGAGGCGTGAGCCAGCGGCATAAAGGCCAGGAGGCCTGCGGCAAGGAGGAGCGGTTTGAAGGCAATTCTGTCCATGGAGACCCCTGAAATCGCAACCCTGTAAAAGCTGCGCAAATGAAAACGGCGGTCACCGAGGTTACCGCCGTTCAGGGTTGTCAGGTAGGGGTCACTGCATCTGCACTTCAATCACGCCGTCTGCGCTCATGTTGACCTGGCTGGTGCCGGCTTCCACTTCAGGCGTGGGCGCCGAATCGGCCATCGCCGCCTTCATCATCATGGCGCCGCGCGCGTAGGGCATCGGGTAGCCGTTGGTGTTGAAATTCAGGTTGACGATTTTGTAACCCTTGCCGCCGAGTGCATCGGTAGCCAGTTGCGCACGGGCCTTGAACGCTGCCACTGCGTCTTTGAGCATCGCATCTTCGCTGGCCTTGCGCGTGCTGTCAGCGATGGCGAAGTCCATGCTGTCCATTTTCAGGGTGTTCAACAGCTCGCCGGTGAGTTTGGACAACGCCGGGAAGTCCGCGCTTTCCAGGCGCAGTTCGGCGCGTTCACGCCAGCCGGTGATTTTCTGGTTTTTGCTGTCGTAGATCGGGTAGCTGTTGCGGCTGCCCTGGCGCAGGGTCACGGCCTTGACTTCGCGCGCCTGGCCCAGGGCGGTGTTCATGGTGGTGGTGATTTCAGCGGCAAGCTTGGCCGGGTCGGCGTTTTGCGATTCGGTGTAGAGGGTCACGATCATCTTGTCGCGCGCCACTTCCTGGCTGACTTCGGCGCGCAGGGAGATCTGGTTGTAATGCAGTTCATCGGCGGCCATGGCCGGCAGGCTGGCCAGGGCGCTGGCACCGAGGGTGAGGACAGCGGCACTGCGAATGAAACGGGACATGAAAGCTCCTTGGGATTGTCGTGTTCGGTATGACTGTAGACGGTGGCGCCGGGTTCTTCGGGTTTACATATTCCCTACATGTTGTGACGGCGCCGACGAACGGTCATCTGCCCCCGCCTGCGTCAAAGAGCCACACGCGCCGTGCCGGCGGGTCTGCTTCGTTTATACTCGTGCCGATCCGCCTGCAGCGCTCATCGGGAGAGCTCATGCTCGCCGCCGTAAAACTGACTTCCGCCACCCGCCAGAACCTCTGGCGCCTGACGTTCATCCGCACGTTGGTATTGGCCGCACAGGCCGGTTCCGTCGGGCTCGCCTATTGGTTCGACCTGCTGCCGCTGCCCTGGCTGCAACTGGCCGTGACCCTCGGCTTTTCCAGCGTGCTGTGTGCGTTTACCGCCATCCGCTTGCGCACCACTTGGCCGGTCACCGAGTTGGAATACGCGCTGCAATTGGCCTGCGACCTGTTTATCCACAGTGTGTTGCTGTACTTCTCCGGCGGTTCCACCAACCCGTTTGTGTCTTATTACCTGGTGCCGCTGACCATTGCCGCCGTGACCTTGCCGTGGCGCTATTCGGTGGTGCTGTCGGGCATCGCGCTGACGCTGTACACGCTGCTGCTGGCGCAGTTCTATCCACTGCAGACCTTTCCGATCGCTCGGGAAAATCTGCAGATCTACGGGATGTGGCTGAGCTTTGCCTTGTCCGCCGCCGTTATCACGTTTTTTGCCGCGCGCATGGCCGAAGAGTTGCGCCGTCAGGAAGAGCTGCGCGCGATTCGCCGTGAAGAAGGCCTGCGCGACCAGCAATTGCTGGCAGTCGCCACGCAGGCGGCAGGTGCCGCCCATGAGCTGGGCACGCCGCTGGCGACCATGAGCGTGCTGCTCAAGGAGATGACCCAGGACCATCACGACCCGGCGTTGCAGGATGACCTCAGCGTGCTGCAGGAACAGGTCAAGCAGTGCAAGTTGACCCTGCAGCAACTGGTACGCGCCGCCGAAGCCAATCGGCGTCTGGCGGTCGAGATGCAGGATGTCACCCAGTGGCTCGACGAAGCCCTGAACCGCTGGCACCTGATGCGCCCTGAAGCCAGTTACCGTTTCAGCCTGTTGGGCCAGGGCAGCGTGCCGCGCATGGCGCCGCCGCCGGACCTCACCCAGGCCTTGCTCAACCTGTTGAACAATGCCGCCGACGCCTGCCCTGAAGGCCTGGGCGTGCAGTTGGACTGGGACGCGGAAAACGTCACCATCAGCATTCGTGACCACGGCGCGGGCGTGCCGCTGGCCATTGCCGAGCAGATCGGCAAACCGTTTTTTACCACCAAGGGCAAAGGTTTCGGCCTCGGCCTGTTTTTGAGCAAGGCCAGCGTGACCCGCGCGGGCGGCTCAGTGAAGCTCTATAGTCATGAGGAAGGCGGTACGCTCACCGAGCTGCGCCTGCCCCGTGTCGCACGAGGAGATATCGATGAGTGACGAGATCCAAGTCGAAGGCGAAGAACTGCCGCATTTGTTGCTGGTAGATGATGACGCCACCTTTACCCGCGTGATGGCGCGTGCCATGAGCCGTCGCGGCTTTCGCGTCAGCACCGCAGGCTCGGCCGAAGAAGGCCTGACCATCGCCCAGGCCGACCTGCCGGACTACGCCGCGCTCGACCTGAAAATGGACGGCGACTCGGGCCTGGTGCTGTTGCCCAAGCTGCTCGAGCTCGACCCGGAAATGCGCGTGGTGATCCTCACCGGCTATTCCAGCATCGCCACTGCCGTCGAAGCCATCAAGCGTGGCGCCTGCAACTACCTGTGCAAGCCGGCGGATGCCGATGACGTGCTCGCCGCGCTGCTGTCCGAGCACGCCGACCTCGATACCCTGGTTCCGGAAAACCCCATGTCGGTGGACCGCCTGCAGTGGGAGCACATCCAGCGTGTACTGACCGAGCACGAAGGCAATATCTCCGCCACCGCTCGCGCGTTGGGCATGCACCGGCGTACCTTGCAGCGTAAGTTGCAGAAGCGCCCGGTGCGACGCTGAACGGCGACTGAACAACCCGCTTCAGGCTGCACGGATGCACGAACCGATCACCTATGATCGGTTCAAACGCCTGTGATGTTTTCCTACCGAGCCTGAACAATGAATCAGAACGCTGAATATTCCGCGGTCAACGATGCGGTGCGCGGGCAATTCTTCCGCCGAACCTGGGCCATGATCACGCCGTATTGGCGCAGTGAAGAGAAGGGCAGGGCCTGGTTGCTGCTGGCCGCCGTAATTGCTTTGTCGCTGTTCAGCGTGGCGATCTCGGTGTGGATCAACCACTGGTACAAGGATTTCTACAACGCGCTTGAGAAGAAAGACACGGCTGCTTTCTGGCAATTGATCGTTTACTTCGGCGGTATCGCGGCCGTGGCGATCCTGGGCGCGGTGTACCGCCTGTACCTGACCCAGATGCTCACCATCCGCTGGCGTGCCTGGCTGACCGAACAGCACTTCTCACGCTGGCTCGCCCACAAGAACTACTACCAGCTGGAGCAGGGCGGCTACACCGATAACCCGGACCAGCGGATTTCCGAAGACCTCAATACGTTCACCTCCAGCACCTTGAGCCTGGGCCTGGGGCTGTTGCGCAACGTGGTCAGCCTGGTGTCGTTCTCGATCATCCTGTGGGGCGTGTCGGGCAGCATCGAGGTGTTCGGCCTCACCATTCCCGGCTACATGTTCTGGTGCGCGCTGCTGTACGCCGCCGTGGGCAGTTGGCTGACGCACTTGATCGGGCGTCGCCTGATCGGCTTGAGCAACCAGCAACAGCGCTTCGAAGCGGATTTGCGTTTCTCCATGGTACGGGTACGTGAAAATGCCGAAAGCATCGCGCTGTACAACGGCGAACCGAATGAAAAGCAACGCCTGAGCACGCGCTTCGGCAAGGTCTGGCACAACTTCTGGGACATCATGAAAGTGTCCAAGCGCCTGACCTTCTTTACCGCCGGCTACAGCCAGATCGCGATTATCTTCCCGTTTATCGTCGCCGCGCCGCGCTACTTCACCGGTAAGATCGAACTGGGCGAACTGATGCAAATCAACTCGGCGTTCGGCAATGTGCAGGAGAACTTCAGCTGGTTTATCAACGCCTACTCGGAACTGGCGTCGTGGCGCGCTACCAGTGACCGTCTGCTGAGTTTCCAGCAGGCCATGAGCGACAACGAGCAGCGTGCCCCGGCCATCGATGTGCGCCCTGAAGGCGAACACCTGGTGATCAAGAATCTGGGCATGGACCTGGCCGACGGCCGTCACTTGCTCACCGACGCCGACATGACCGTGGAGCCTGGCCAGCGAGTGATGCTCAGCGGGCGTTCCGGCAGCGGCAAGAGCACCTTGCTGCGGGCGATGGGACATCTGTGGCCGGCCGGCCATGGCAGCATTCGCCTGCCGGCGGCGCGCTATCTGTTTCTGCCGCAGAAGCCGTATTTACCGATTGGCACGCTCAAGGCCGTGTTGAGTTATCCACAGGACGACAGCGTCTATCCGGCAGAGCGTTATGCACAGGTCCTGGAAACCTGCCGCCTGCCGCATCTGGTCAGCCGCCTGGATGAAGCCAACCACTGGCAGCGCATGCTCTCGCCCGGCGAGCAACAGCGCCTGGCCTTTGCCCGTGCGTTATTGTTCGCGCCGCAGTGGCTGTACATGGACGAAGCGACCTCGGCCATGGATGAGGAGGATGAGGCAACGTTGTATCAGGCGCTGATCGATGAACTGCCGGGGTTGAGCATCGTCAGCGTCGGCCACCGCAGCAGTCTCAAGCGCTTCCATGAAAGGCATGTGCGGATCGAGGGTGGGCGGTTGCAGGAACAACAACCGGCCTAAGGTCATGTGGGGTCAAGTGTGGGAGGGGGCTTGCCCCCGATGGCTGCCTTTGGGCCGACTGGGGTGTTGGATCAGACCGAGTACATATCCGTTTCTGTGGTAACGGCCACTTAGGGTTCCGCCCTGATGGCGGCTCACTTTTGAAAAGCGCAAAAGTAAGCAAAACGCTCTTGCCCCACCACTCGGCACCTCGCCTAGGCTCGGTGTGCCCTCTCTCCGGCT
>NZ_CVTX01000147.1:0-30773 GCF_900005715.1 Pseudomonas sp. 34 E 7 | reverse complement strand
CCTGCGTTCGGCCAGCGTGGTTTAACGGGGCGCCTAGGATCAAAAGCAGATCAAGATCAAGAGCGACTCGCTTCGCATCGTGGTTACGGTTGGGTGCTACGCAGGTGTGTAGATACGTATGGCCATCGGGGGCAAGCCCCCTCCCACATTAGATCTCCATGGTCAGGGAAACTTAGCCCCCAACAAAAAGCCCGGCTGATCATCGATCAGCCGGGCTTTTTAATTGCTTGAATGAATTACTTCTTCAAACCGTAATGCTCATCCAGCATGCCGGGGGCGTTCGGCGTTTTTGGCGCGTAGTCCCGCGGCGGTTCCTGGTTTTCCCGGGGCGGGGTCAGGCGTTCCCGTGGGGTTTGCGGTGCATCGGAATGCAGCGCGGCCAGCAGGCGCTGGCGGGTGATGTCGTCGAGGGCCAGGCGGTTTGCGCCATCGGCGAGATGATCCTGTACTTCCTGGTAGCTCTGGGTGAGCTTCTTGACCAGGGTCGCGGTGCTGTTGAAGTGGGTAACAACCTCGTTCTGATAACTGTCAAAACGTTCCTGAATGTCATCCAACTGACGTTGCGTGCGGTTAGGCGCGGCATTCGGCAGCAGGCGAGCAACCAGGAATCCAATGGCGACACCGGCAACCAGGGCAAGAGTCGGCAACAACCAAACTAAGAGCGAGTGTTCCACGAGTCCTTCCTCTATAAACGGCTTTGCTTTACGTTAACGGCTCAAACCTGCGCTGTATACCGCGATTAAGCTCGCAATGATGCCATGCACAGACTTTTAGCTAGACGAGTCGACCCCTTGAGAGGTCACGGAGTTCATCCTTGCTCATGCGTGAAACCCCCGTTTTGATCGATGGCCCGGTGGGTCAACTGGAAGCCCTGTATCTGGATCACCCCGAACCACGTGGCCTGGCGCTGATCTGCCACCCCAACCCGGTGCAGGGCGGGACCATGCTCAATAAAGTGGTGTCGACCCTGCAGCGCACCGCGCGCGATGCCGGTTTGATTACGTTGCGTTTCAATTATCGTGGTGTCGGCGCCAGCGCCGGTTCCCACGATATGGCCAGCGGTGAAGTCGACGATGCCGAAGCGGCCGCCACCTGGTTGCGCGAAAAACACCCGCAGTTGCCGCTGACCCTGCTGGGGTTTTCCTTTGGTGGGTATGTGGCCGCAAGCCTCGGCGGCCGCCTGGAAGCCAAGGGCGAAAAGCTTGCGCACCTGTTCATGGTCGCCGCCGCCGTGATGCGTCTGCGCGACACCGATGTGCTGCCGCAGGGTTGCCCGTTGACCCTGATCCAGCCGGAAACCGACGAAGTGGTCGACCCGCAAGTTGTCTACGACTGGTCCGCCGCCTTGAATCGCCCCCATACGCTGCTGAAAGTGGCAGAATGCGGACACTTTTTTCATGGCAAGCTGACCGATCTCAAGGATCTGGTGCTGCCACGCCTTTCGAATTGACGACAAGCGATCACCCATGACGACCCGTACCCGCATCCTCACCGGCATCACCACCACCGGCACGCCGCACCTGGGCAACTACGCCGGTGCGATCCGCCCGGCGATCCTTGCCAGCGAAGACGCCAATGCCGATTCCTTCTACTTCCTGGCCGACTACCACGCCCTGATCAAGTGCGATGACCCGCAGCGCATCCAGCGCTCGCGCATGGAAATCGCCGCGACTTGGCTGGCCGGTGGCCTGGATGTGAACCGAGTGACGTTCTACCGCCAGTCCGACATCCCCGAGATCCCCGAGCTGACCTGGCTGCTGACCTGTGTGGCCGCCAAAGGCCTGCTCAACCGCGCCCACGCCTACAAGGCGTCGGTGGACAAAAACGTGGAGAGCGGCGAAGACCCGGACGCGGGCATCAGCATGGGCCTGTACAGCTACCCGGTATTGATGGCGGCGGACATCCTGATGTTCAACGCGCACAAGGTGCCGGTCGGCCGCGACCAGATCCAGCACGTGGAAATGGCCCGTGATATCGGCCAGCGTTTCAACCACCTGTTCGGCAACGGTAAAGAATTCTTCACCATGCCTGAAGCGTTGATCGAAGAAAGCGTCGCCACCTTGCCGGGCCTGGACGGGCGCAAGATGTCCAAGAGTTATGACAACACCATCCCGTTGTTCACCAGCGCCAAGGACATGAAGGAGTCGATCTCGCGGATCGTCACCGATTCGCGTGCGCCAGGCGAAGCCAAGGACCCGGACAACTCGCACCTGTTCACCCTGTACCAGGCATTCGCGACCAAGGCACAGGAAGAAGAATTCCGTGGCGAACTGCTGCAAGGCCTGGGCTGGGGCGAGGCGAAGAACCGTCTGTTCCAACTGCTCGACGGGCAACTCGGTGAAGCGCGCGAGCGTTATCACCAACTGATGTCGCGCCCGTCCGACATGGAAGACCTGCTGCTGGTCGGCGCGAAAAAAGCCCGTGCCGTGGCGGCGCCGTTCCTGGCTGAGCTGCGCGAAGCGGTGGGCCTGCGCTCGTTCGTCAACCAGGCTGCGGCGCCGGTCGTCACCAAGAAGAAAGCAGCGAAGGCTGCGCGCTTCGTGAGCTTTCGTGAGGACGACGGCAGCTTCCGCTTCCGCCTGCTGGCGGCCGATGGCGAGCAACTGCTGCTGTCGCGCCACTTCGCCGACGGCAAAGCGGCAGGCGCGGTGACCAGGCAATTGCAGAGCGGTGATTTGGACATACGCACCGAGGCCCGGCGCTTCAGCGTATGGCTGGACGACGCCGCTGTGGCCGACAGCGCCGAGTTCGCCGACGAAGCCTCTCGCGATGCCGCCATCGCTGCGTTGCGCGTCGCGTTGGCACCTTCCGAGGATTAACCCGACCAAGGGTTGATTGCCATTATCCAGGGCCGTCGTTACAGTGACGGCCCGTTTTTGTTGCCTTGCTAACGAAATTATGACGCCCCTAGAACGATATCAAGCTGATCTGAAACGCCCTGACTTCTTCCATGACGCGGCCCAGGAAAATGCGGTGCGTCATTTGCAGCGCCTGTATGAAGACCTGGTCGCGGCCTCGCAAACCAAGCCGGGGATGTTCAGCAAGCTGTTTGGCAAAAAAGACCACACGCCGGTCAAGGGCCTGTACTTCTGGGGTGGCGTCGGCCGGGGCAAGACTTACCTGGTGGACACTTTCTTCGAAGCGCTGCCGTTCAAGGAAAAGGTGCGTACCCACTTCCACCGCTTCATGAAGCGTGTGCACGAAGAAATGAAGACCCTGCCGGGGGAAAAGAACCCGCTGACGATCATTGCCAAGCGTTTCTCCGACGAAGCGCGGGTGATCTGCTTCGATGAGTTCTTCGTCTCCGACATCACCGACGCCATGATCCTCGGCACCTTGATGGAAGAGCTGTTCAAGAACGGCGTGACCCTGGTCGCCACCTCGAACATCGTGCCCGATGGCCTCTACAAGGACGGCCTGCAGCGCGCGCGCTTCCTGCCGGCCATTGCGTTGATCAAGCAGAACACCGATATCGTCAATGTCGACAGCGGCGTCGACTATCGTTTGCGTCACCTCGAGCAAGCGGAGCTGTTCCACTTTCCGCTCAACGAGGCGGCCCACGAAAGCCTGAAGAAAAGCTTCCGCGCGTTGACGCCGGAATGCACCCAGGCGGTGGAAAACGACAAGTTGATGATCGAGAACCGCGAAATCATCGCCTTGCGTACCTGCGATGACGTGGCCTGGTTCGAATTCCGTCAACTGTGCGACGGCCCGCGTAGCCAGAACGACTACATCGAACTGGGCAAGATCTTCCATGCGGTGATCTTGAGCGGTGTAGAGCAGATGGGCGTGACCACCGACGACATTGCGCGGCGCTTTATCAACATGGTCGACGAGTTCTACGACCGTAACGTCAAGCTGATCATCTCGGCGGAAGTCGAACTCAAGGACCTGTATACCGGCGGGCGCTTGAACTTCGAATTCCAGCGCACCTTGAGCCGTTTGCTGGAAATGCAGTCCCACGAATTCCTGTCGCGCGGACACAAACCCTAAGATCAATGCAAATCAAACTGTGGGAGGGGGCTTGCCCCCGATAGCGGTGGATCAGTCAACTCATGCAGTGACTGACACCCTGCTATCGGGGGCAAGCCCCCTCCCACATTGGTTTTGTGTATATCCAGTTACGCGGCCTGCTGGAATTGCTGGCGGTATTGATTCGGCGACAACTCCGTGTGCTGCCTGAACAACCGCGCAAAGAAGCTCGCATCGTCGTAACCCACCTCATAGCTGATGGTCTTGATGCTCTTGCGGCTGCCCGACAGCAGGCCCTTGGCGGTCTCGATGCGCAAGCGTTGCAGATAATGCAGCGGCTTGTCGCCGGTGGCGGCCTGGAAGCGGCGCATGAAGTTGCGGATGCTCATGCCGTGCTCCCTGGCGACGTCTTCGAAGCGGAACTTGTCGGCAAAGTGTTCTTCCAGCCAATGCTGGATCTGCAGGATGATCACATCCTGGTGCAGCTTCTGCCCGCCGAAACCGATCCGCCCCGGCGAATAGCTGCGTTGCACCTCATACAGAATGTCGCGGGCCACGGCCTGGGCGATGTTGGCCCCGCAGAAGCGTTCGATCAGATAAATGTAGAGGTCGCAGGCTGAGGTAGTGCCGCCGGCGCAGTACAGGTTGTCGGCGTCGGTCAGGTGCTTGTCCTGGTTGAGCTGCACCTGGGGGAAGCGTTCGCTGAATACAGTGAAGAAGCGCCAGTAAGTGGTCGCTTCCTTGCCATCGAGCAGGCCGGCTTCGGCCAGCCAGAATACCCCGGTGGCTTCGCCGCACAGCACGGCGCCGCGGGCGTGTTGTTCGCGCAGCCACGGCAGCACCTGGGGGTAGCGGGTGCACATGGCGTCGAAGTCGTCCCAGAAGGCCGGCAGCACGATGATGTCGGCATCTTCCAGGCCGCCGTCCACCGGCATGATCACATCGCTGAAACTGCGCACCGATTGCCCGTCGGGGCTGACCAGGCGCGTTTCAAAGGCAGGGGTCAGGCCCAGGCCTTGTTGCTTGCCATAACGCAGGCTGGCGAGGTGGAAAAAATCCTTGGCTTGCATGAGGGTGGAAGCGAATACCCGATCAATGGCCAGAATGCTGACGCGCCGCAGGGGCGTGGAGATTTGGTTAGACATAATTTCATTTATTCTTATAGGGGAAAGTGGTCACCAGACGGCTGGATCGTCTTATTTTTTGTCGCATGTGTCCAGTGTCCCGTGACGCATTCGCGGCATAGGCTCTGTGGGATCATTTTTGTCCGACAATCCACGCAGGTGCCCCATGATTGCCAGAACCTTGTTCAGCCCGGAGCACGAACTCTTTCGCGACAGCGTGGGCACCTTTCTTGAAAAGGAGGCGGCGCCCTTCCATGGGCAATGGGAGAAACAGGGTCATATCGACCGCAGCCTGTGGAACAAGGCGGGGGAGGCGGGAATGTTGTGTTCGCACGTGCCGGAAGAATACGGCGGGCTGGGCGCGGACTTTCTCTACAGCGCGGTGGTGATCGAAGAGATCAGTCGCCTGGGCTTGACCGGCATTGGTTTTTCACTGCATTCGGACATTGTCGCGCCGTACATCCTCCACTACGGCAGCGAAACGCTGAAACACAAATACTTGCCCAAGTTGGTTTCGGGCGAGAAGGTCACGGCCATTGCCATGACCGAGCCGGGGGCCGGCTCCGACCTGCAAGGGGTGAAGACCACGGCAGTGGCGGACGGTGATGAATATGTGATCAACGGCTCCAAGACCTTTATCACCAACGGCTATCTGGCCGACCTGGTGATCGTGGTCGCCAAGACCGATCCCAAGGCCGGCGCGAAGGGCACCAGCCTGTTCCTGGTGGAAGCCGATACACCGGGCTTCGCCAAGGGCAAGCGCCTGGAGAAGGTCGGCATGAAGGCCCAGGACACCTCGGAGTTGTTCTTCCAGGATGTGCGTGTGCCCAAGGAAAACCTGCTGGGCCAGTCCGGAATGGGCTTTGCGTACCTGATGCAGGAACTGCCCCAGGAGCGGCTGACCGTGGCGATTGGCGCGCTGTCTTCAGCGGAGGCGGCGCTGCAGTGGACGTTGGATTACACCCGCGAGCGCAAGGCGTTCGGCAAGGCGATTGCCGACTTTCAGAACACCCGGTTCAAGCTGGCGGAGATGGCCACCGAGATTCAAGTCGGCCGCGTGTTCGTGGATAAATGCCTGGCACTGCACCTTGAAGGAAAGCTGGATGTGCCCACTGCGGCAATGGCCAAGTATTGGGCCACGGACCTGCAATGCAAGGTGCTCGATGAGTGCGTGCAACTGCACGGCGGCTACGGCTTCATGTGGGAATACCCGATTGCGCGGGCGTGGGCGGATGCGCGCGTGCAGCGCATTTATGCGGGGACCAATGAGATCATGAAGGAGATTATTGCGCGGGCGCTTTGATTGTGTGGTGTGGCTGATGGCCTCATCGGGGGCAAGCCCCCTCCCACATTTTGATCTGTGAACAGGGTCAGGTGGGGTGCAAGCTCCCTCCCACACATTTTGATCTGTGAACAGGGTCAAGTGTGGGAGGGGGCTTGCCCCCGATGGCGGCCTGAAGGTCAATCAGGGCGCCGGATTCGGATGATCCTTCTGAATCGCCTCAATCCCTTCCAGCACTTCCTTGGACAGTTTCAGCTCGGCACTGGCAATGTTGCTGTCCAGCTGCTCCAGGCTCGTGGCGCCGATGATATTGCTGGTCACAAACGGCTGTTGCGTCACAAACGCCAGCGCCATCTGCGCCGGGTCCAGGCCATGTTCCCGCGCCAATGCCACATAACGGCTGCACGCCGCTTCCGACTGCGGATTGAAGTAGCGACTGAAGCGGCTGTACTGCGTCAGACGCGCCTTGGCCGGGCGCGCGCCGCCCTCGTACTTGCCGCTGAGCATGCCGAACGCCAGGGGCGAGTAGGCCAGCAAGCCGCATTGTTCGCGAATCGCGATTTCCGCCAGGCCCACTTCAAAGCTGCGGTTGAGCAGGTTGTAGGGGTTCTGGATCGACACCGCGCGGCTCCAGCCACGGGCTTGGGCCAGGGCCAGGAATTTCATGGTGCCCCACGGCGTTTCGTTGGACAGGCCGATGTGGCGGATCTTGCCGGCCTTGACCTGCTCATCCAGCGCTTCGAGGGTTTCCTCCAGCGGGGTGAGGTCGTCTTCGTCCTTGTGCTTGTAGCTCAATTGGCCGAAGAAGTTGGTGCTGCGCTCCGGCCAGTGCAGTTGGTAGAGGTCGATCCAGTCGGTCTGCAAGCGTTTGAGGCTGGCGTCGAGCGCCTCGGCAATGTGCTTGCGGTTATGGCGCAGATGACCGTCGCGGATGTAATCGATGGTGTTGCCGGGGCCGGCGATCTTGCTGGCGAGGATCCAGTCGGCGCGGTCGCCACGGCTTTTGAAGTAATTGCCGATATAACGCTCGGTCGTGGCATAGGTATCGGCTTTGGGCGGTACCGGGTACATTTCCGCCGTATCGAGGAAGTTGATTCCGGCCGCCTTGGCCCGTTCGATCTGGGCGAAGGCCTCTGCCTCGCTGTTCTGCTCACCCCAGGTCATGGTGCCCAGGGCGATCGCGCTTACGTTCAGATCGGTCTGGCCCAGCTGTCGATAATCCATCGGGTACTCCTTCAGGGGAAAACAATCATAAAAGCAGGTTGAATTTTTTTTCGCAATCTGCATAATTGCCCACCTCTTTCTGCAGTGGAAGTGATGCGCCGCCTGCCGAAGAATCTTGCCGTTGAACGGACGCGCTGACCCGAGCCCCCGATAGCGTCTGTATCCGGCTGCCTTTGACCTTGTCAAAGTACGCACTATTCAGTAAGATCCGCCGTCTAATTTACAGGGCGGCCCCTGAGGCTATTAAAGAATGACAACTTTTACTGCAAAACCGGAAACAGTTCAGCGCGACTGGTTTGTCGTCGACGCCGCTGGTCAGACCCTGGGTCGTCTGGCCACTGAAGTCGCCAGCCGTCTGCGTGGCAAGCACAAGCCTGAATACACCCCGCACGTTGATACCGGTGACTACATTGTCATCATCAACGCTGAGCAGGTACGTGTTACCGGCAACAAAGCGCAAGACAAAATGTACTACCGTCACTCCGGTTTCCCAGGCGGTATCAAGTCTTCCAACTTTGAAGGCCTGATCTCCAAGAAGCCTGAAGCCCCGATCGAAATCGCGGTCAAAGGCATGCTGCCTAAGGGCCCACTGGGTCGCGATATGTTTCGCAAGCTGAAAGTCTATGCGGGCGCTGTACACCCTCATGCTGCTCAGCAGCCCCAAGAACTGAAGTTTT
Organism: Pseudomonas sp. 34 E 7; assembly: GCF_900005715.1. Lineage (NCBI taxonomy): Bacteria > Pseudomonadati > Pseudomonadota > Gammaproteobacteria > Pseudomonadales > Pseudomonadaceae > Pseudomonas > Pseudomonas sp. 34 E 7. The sequence goes on along the minus strand of NZ_CVTX01000147.1, from coordinate 22,494 downwards.
AACGGAATAGTTCATTATGTCGGCGACTCAAAATTACGGCACTGGCCGTCGCAAAACCGCAACCGCACGCGTTTTCCTGCGTCCGGGCACTGGTAACATCTCGATCAACAACCGCTCCCTGGACAACTTCTTCGGCCGCGAAACTGCCCGCATGGTAGTTCGTCAGCCGCTGGAATTGACCGAGACCGTTGAAAAGTTCGACATCTACGTCACCGTTATCGGTGGCGGTGTAAGTGGTCAAGCTGGCGCAATCCGCCACGGTATCACTCGCGCTCTGATGCAGTACGACGAAACCCTGCGTGGCGCTCTGCGCAAAGCTGGCTTCGTAACTCGCGATGCTCGTGAAGTTGAACGTAAGAAAGTCGGTCTGCGTAAAGCGCGTAAGCGTCCGCAGTACTCGAAGCGTTAATTCGCTTTACGTTCCACAAAAACGCCCAGCCTCCTCACGGAGCTGGGCGTTTTTTATTGCCTGGGATTTATGCAGATTTTTCGCCGTGACAACTTGCCACATCCGTAGACCCCCTATACTACAAGGCCTGGGGGTGGAGCTCCGGGTAATTCCCTTGTCATACGTGGGGCTTTTCATTACCATCCGTCAAAATTTTTATAAGTAAAGATTCAACACTTAGTAGACGCCTGATTTAACAGGCCAAAAAGCTGATGGGAGAGGACTGAATGAGCAATGACGGCGTGAATGCAGGCCGGCGTCGCTTCCTCGTAGCAGCCACATCCGTGGTGGGTGCTGCAGGAGCGGTGGGGGCTGCGGTCCCGTTCGTGGGGTCATGGTTTCCCAGTGCCAAGGCGAAAGCCGCAGGTGCACCGGTGAAGGTGAATGTCAGCAAGATCGAGCCAGGGCAGCAGATGATTGCTGAATGGCGCGGCCAGCCGGTCTTCATTGTTCGTCGTACCGAGGAAATCCTGGGGAATCTCAAGAAGATTGAAGGCCAGTTGTCTGACCCCCAATCCGAGAAGTCCGACCAACCCGCCTACGCCAAGAACGAAGCACGTTCGATCAAGCCGGAGATCCTGCTGCTGGTGGGGCTGTGTACCCACCTGGGTTGCTCGCCTACGTTTCGCCCGGAAGTCGCGCCCGCTGACTTGGGCAAGGACTGGGTTGGCGGTTACTTCTGCCCCTGCCACGGTTCCCATTACGACCTCGCCGGCCGTGTCTACAAGTCCCAGCCTGCACCCTTGAACCTGCCGGTTCCTCCGCACACCTACGAAACTGACGACCTTATTGTCATTGGCCTCGATAAGGAGAACGCGTGATGAGCAAGTTCATGGATTGGGTGGATGCGCGCTTCCCCGCCACCAAAATGTGGGAAGACCATCTCAGCAAATATTACGCGCCAAAAAACTTCAACTTCTTCTACTTCTTCGGCTCCCTGGCACTGCTGGTGCTGGTCAACCAGATCGTCACCGGTGTCTGGCTGACGATGAGCTATACGCCTTCGGCGGAAGAGGCGTTTGCCTCTGTCGAGTACATCATGCGTGACGTCGAGTACGGCTCGATCCTGCGCCTGCTGCACTCTACCGGCGCATCGGCGTTCTTTATCGTGGTCTACCTGCACATGTTCCGTGGCCTGCTCTACGGTTCGTACCAGAAACCCCGCGAGCTGGTGTGGGTGTTCGGCATGCTGATCTACCTGGCGCTGATGGCCGAAGCCTTCATGGGTTACCTGCTGCCATGGGGCCAGATGTCGTACTGGGGCGCCCAGGTGATCATCTCGCTGTTCGGTGCCATCCCGGTGATCGGCAACGACCTGACCCAGTGGATTCGCGGCGACTACCTGATCTCGGGCATCACCCTGAACCGCTTCTTCGCCTTGCACGTGGTGGCCTTGCCGATCGTGATCCTGGGCCTGGTGGTATTGCACATCCTGGCGCTGCATGAAGTCGGCTCCAACAACCCGGATGGCGTGGATATCAAGAAGCACAAGGACGAGAACGGCATCCCGCTGGACGGCATTCCATTCCACCCGTACTACACCGTAAAAGACATTGTCGGCGTGGTCGTGTTCCTGTTCGTATTCTGTTCGATCGTGTTCTTTTTCCCGGAGATGGGTGGTTATTTCCTGGAGAAGCCTAACTTTGAACAGGCTAACGCCTTCAAGACGCCCGAGCATATTGCCCCGGTCTGGTACTTCACGCCGTTCTACGCCATCTTGCGTGCGATCCCCGACAAGCTCATGGGCGTCATCGCCATGGGCGCGGCGATTGCGGTGCTGTTCGTGCTGCCGTGGCTCGACCGCAGCCCGGTCAAGTCCATGCGCTACAAAGGCTGGCTGAGCAAGATCTGGCTGTGGGTGTTCTGCATTTCATTCGTGATCCTGGGCGTGCTGGGCGTACTGGCGCCGACCCCCGAGCGCACGTTGCTGTCGCAGGTCTGCACCTTCCTGTACTTCGCCTACTTCATTCTGATGCCGTTCTACACCCGGCTCGAGAAGACCAAACCGGTTCCGGAAAGGGTGACTGGCTGATGAAAAAATTATTCGTTGCATTAGTGCTTGCGGCCCTGCCGCTCCTGTCTCTGGCCGCCGAGCATGGCGCGCAGCTGGAAAAGGTCGACATCGACGTCTCCGATAAAGCCGCTTTGCAGGATGGTGCGCGCACGTTCGCCAACTACTGCATGGGCTGCCACAGCGCCAAGTTCCAGCGCTACGAGCGGGTGGCCGACGACCTGGGCATCCCCCATGAGTTGATGCTGGAAAAACTGGTGTTCACCGGGGCCAAGATCGGCGACCACATGAACATCGGCATGAAGCCGGCGGACGCCAAGGCCTGGTTCGGTGCGGCACCGCCGGACCTGACCCTGGTAGCACGTGTGCGGGGCACCGACTGGCTCTACGGCTACCTCAAATCCTTCTACGAAGACCCGACCCGGCCCTGGGGCGTGAACAACAAAGTGTTCCCGAACGTCGGCATGCCCAACGTTCTGGTCGGCCTGCAGGGTCGCCAGGTGGTAGGATGCAAGCAGGTTCAGGTCGTTGAAGACGGCAAGAAGCAATATGATCCGTTGACCGGCACGCCGCTGACCCATGAAGCGTGCGATCAACTGACCATCGTGCCCAAGACCGGTACGCTGAACGAAGAGCAGTTCGACGAGAAGGTCAAGAACCTGGTGACCTTCCTGGCCTACTCGGCCAACCCGGTCAAACTGCAGCACCAGCGCATCGGTACGTACGTCTTGCTGTACCTGGCTTTCTTCTTCGTATTCGCCTATCTGCTCAAACGCGAGTACTGGAAGGATGTGCATTGATCCAACCGTAAGCAATTGCTGTTAATCTTGCGCGCCCAGCGGCATCTCTGAACACGTAGCGCCGGTTTTACCGGACGTTACAGGGATGCTCTCTGGGCGCGCTCGTTTTTGAGCTTTCGATAATTTCAACAAGCGAGGAGGACCGCCATGGGCGTGACCAACCGGTTGGCCTGTTACTCCGACCCCGCCGACCACTATTCCCACCGAGTACGCATCGTGCTCGCAGAGAAGGGTGTCAGCGCCGAGATCATCAGTGTGGAGGCGGGCCGTCAGCCGCCGAAGCTGATCGAAGTGAACCCTTACGGCAGCTTGCCCACCCTGGTCGATCGTGACCTGGCGTTGTGGGAGTCAACCGTGGTGATGGAATATCTGGATGAGCGTTACCCGCATCCGCCTTTGCTGCCGGTTTACCCGGTGGCGCGTGCCAACAGCCGCCTGCTGATCCATCGGATCCAGCGTGACTGGTGCGGGCTGGTGGATGTGATTCTCGATACCCGCAGTAAAGAGGCCGCGCGCGTACAGGCGCGCAAGGAATTGCGCGAAAGCCTGACCGGCGTTTCGCCGCTGTTCGCCGATAAACCTTTTTTCCTCAGTGAGGAACAAAGTTTGGTCGATTGCTGCCTATTACCCATACTCTGGCGCTTGCCGGTTCTGGGCATTGAACTGCCACGGCCGGCCAAGCCGTTGCTTGATTACATGGAGCGCCAATTTGCGCGTGAGGCTTTCCAGGCGAGTCTGTCTGGTGTCGAACGCGATATGCGCTAAGGCTTAAGGAGCCGCTGATGAACTCCAGTCGACCCTACCTGGTCCGCGCGCTCTATGAGTGGATTGTGGACAATGATTGCACCCCGCACATGCTGGTCAACTCCGAATTTCCTGCGGTGCAGGTTCCGCAGGGTTTTGCCAGTGACGGACAGATTGTATTGAACGTATCGCCCAGTGCGGTGCGCCACCTGCACATGGACAACGAAGCGGTCAGTTTCGAAGGGCGTTTCGGCGGTGTGCCGCATACGCTGTTCGTGCCGATCGGCGCCATCCTCGGGATTTATGCCCGTGAGAACGGCCAGGGCATGGTGTTCGATCTGGAGTCGCCTTTCGAGGACGACGAAACGATCGAAGGGCAAGGCGGCGATGATGTGCCGCCGCCGGACAGCGAGCCGCCGCGCCCTACTGGCCGGCCGAGCTTGAAAGTGGTGAAGTAAGCGGCTGCCGCCTCCGGGCGAGCCTGAAAAATGCCTCGGCGGTTGCCGGGGCTTTTTTCTGCCTGCCGTACAGATATGAAAGTCGCGACAGGGACGGTGATCGTACAACCGCCATGGGCTATGATGCGTCTTCAGTTCACCGAGAAAGATGACTCATCATGGAAAACGCCAACGCCGTCCCACGTCTTCCCCGCAAGCGTCGCAGCCTTGCCCAGGAATTGGTCACGGTGTTGTCCGAACAGATCCGCGACGGCCAGCTCAAGCGTGGCGACAAGCTGCCTACCGAGTCGGCAATCATGGAGGCCCATGGCGTCAGCCGGACCGTGGTGCGCGAGGCGATTTCGCGCTTGCAGGCGGCGGGGCAGGTGGAGACGCGGCACGGTATCGGTACGTTCGTATTGGACACGCCGAGCCCGAGCGGTTTTCGCATCGACCCGGCCACCGTGGTGACGCTGCGCGATGTGTTGGCGATCCTCGAGTTGCGGATCAGCCTGGAAGTGGAGTCCGCAGGCCTGGCCGCCTTGCGCCGCAGCGAGGAACAACTGGCAGCCATGCGTGCCGCCCTCGACGCGCTGAATGAAAGTGCGGCCCATGCCGGTGATGCGGTAGCGTCAGACTTTGCATTCCACCTGGAAATTGCGCTGTCCACCGGCAACCGTTACTTCACCGACATCATGACCCACCTGGGCACCAGCATCATTCCGCGTACCCGCTTGAATTCGGCGCGCCTGGCCCATGATGACCAGCAGCATTACATGGGGCGCTTGAGTCGCGAGCATGAAGAGATTTATGAGGCCATCGCGCGTCAGGATTCGGACGCGGCGCGTGCGGCCATGCGCTTGCATTTGACCAATAGCCGAGAGAGGCTGCGCCATGCCCATGAAGAGGCGCAAGCGCAGCGCGGGTAGACGCTCGGTCAAGGATAGGGATTTTGCGACGGTTCGAGGTAGATGACAATTTCGCCAATCGTCTCGTCGTAGATTTTGCGTACGACTTTTTCCAGCGCAGGGTTACCCCCTATATCGTCGTAGTAGATCTCGTCACCAATGTTTGGCTCGTAATCAAGTGAGCGCTTTTTACTGCCTTTCTTGACGGTATTCGTTTTCCAGGTCTTGGACATGGTGTACCTCCAAAAATCGTGAGAGTTGGCATGCTTTCCGATATCGCAGTGCTTCTAGATGGCTCTGCACTGAGCTATTTGAAAGTAGGAGGTAACTTATGAGCGTAGCGAACAGCGCGCTACTGTCAGAATTGACAGTAGCGACAGACGGTTCAAGTCAGTTACTCCTCCCCTCAACGGTGTGTCTGGTCTGCGTGCAGTCCCCTGGCAGATAAATACCCCGCCCTCACCAATCGTCCGTCTTCGGACAACGTATACCCCAGCACGTCATAGACCCATGGCGTTGTCTCCCGTCCCTGATCACCTGATTCAGCGCTGAGCTTGAGATGAGGCCTGATGAATTGCAGTTGACGAATCTTTTTATAGTTGTACGATGACGTACGACATCATTTAAACCAACAACAATGCTTTCCTCAGAAAGTCTTCGCCAGGGTGTTCGAATAATGAATCCACAAGAACTGAAGTCCATCCTCTCCCACGGTCTGCTGTCTTTCCCGGTGACCGATTTCAATGCCCAGGGTGACTTTCACCAGGCGGGCTATATCAAGCGCCTGGAATGGCTGGCCCCGTACGGCGCCACTGCGCTGTTCGCCGCAGGCGGCACCGGTGAGTTTTTCTCCCTGGCCGCCAGCGAATATTCCCAGGTGGTGAAGACCGCTGTTGATACCTGCGCCACCAGCGTGCCGATTCTGGCCGGTGTCGGCGGCGCGACCCGCCAGGCCATCGAATACGCTCAAGAGGCCGAACGCCTGGGTGCCAAAGGCTTGCTGCTGTTGCCGCACTACCTGACTGAAGCCAGCCAGGACGGGGTTGCCGCCCACGTTGAAGCGGTGTGCAAATCGGTCAAGATCGGCGTGGTGGTGTACAACCGCAATGTCTGCCGCCTGACCGCGCCTCTGCTGGAACGCCTGGCCGAGCGCTGCCCGAACCTGATCGGCTACAAGGATGGCTTGGGTGACATCGAGTTGATGGTGTCGATCCGCCGTCGCCTCGGCGATCGTTTCAGCTACCTCGGCGGCCTGCCGACTGCAGAGGTTTATGCCGCTGCCTACAAGGCCCTGGGCGTGCCGGTGTACTCCTCGGCGGTGTTCAACTTCATTCCCAAAACCGCAATGGATTTCTACCACGCGATTGCCAAGGATGATCACGCCACCGTTTCCAGAATCATTGACGATTTCTTCCTGCCTTACCTCGACATCCGTAACCGCAAGGCCGGTTATGCCGTGAGCATCGTCAAGGCCGGTGCGAAAATCGCCGGCTACGACGCAGGCCCGGTGCGCACGCCGCTGACCGATCTGCTGCCGGAAGAATACGAAGCCCTGGCCGCGCTGATCGACAAGCAAGGCGCGCAATAACTTATCAACAAGGCCGCTGAGCAATCAGCGGCCTTTTGCGTCAGGAGAAGATTCGTGTCCCAAGCCAAGCGTTTTGACAACTACATCAACGGTGAATGGGTAACCGGCGCCGACTATTGCACCAATATCAACCCGTCGGATCTTTCCGATGTGATCGGCGAATACGCCAAGGCTGACGTCGCCCAGGTCAACGCCGCTATCGACGCCGCCCGCGCCGCGTTTCCGGCCTGGTCCACCTCGGGTATCCAGGCCCGCCACGATGCGCTGGATAAAGTCGGCAGCGAAATCCTCGCCCGCCGCGAAGAGCTGGGCACGCTGCTGGCCCGGGAAGAGGGCAAGACCCTGCCCGAAGCCATCGGCGAGGTGACCCGCGCCGGTAACATCTTTAAATTCTTCGCCGGTGAATGCCTGCGCCTGTCTGGCGACTATGTGCCGTCGGTGCGCCCCGGCGTCAACGTTGAAGTCACCCGTGAAGCCCTCGGCGTGGTCGGCTTGATCACGCCGTGGAACTTCCCGATCGCGATCCCTGCCTGGAAAATCGCCCCGGCCCTGGCCTATGGCAACTGCGTGGTGATCAAGCCGGCCGAGCTGGTACCCGGTTGTGCCTGGGCCCTGGCCGACATCATTTCCCGCGCCGGTTTCCCGGCCGGTGTGTTCAACCTGGTGATGGGCAGCGGTCGCGTGGTGGGCGATGTGCTGGTCAACAGCCCGAAAGTCGATGGCATCAGCTTTACCGGTTCCGTCGGTGTGGGCCGTCAGATCGCCGTCAGTTGCGTAGCGCGCCAGGCCAAGGTGCAGTTGGAAATGGGCGGCAAGAACCCGCAGGTTATTCTCGACGACGCCGACCTCAAGCAGGCCGTCGAGCTGTCGGTGCAGAGCGCGTTCTACTCGACCGGCCAGCGTTGCACCGCTTCCAGCCGCCTGATCGTCACCGCCGGGATCCATGACCAGTTCGTCGCGGCCATGGCCGAGCGCATGAAGTCGATCAAGGTCGGCCACGCGCTCCACAGCGGTACCGACATTGGCCCGGTGGTTTCCCAGGCTCAGTTGGACCAGGACATGAAGTACATCGACATCGGCCAGAGCGAAGGCGCTCGGCTGGTCAGCGGCGGCGGCCTGGTGACCTGCGACACCGAGGGCTACTACCTGGCGCCGACGCTGTTTGCCGACAGCGAAGCGGCCATGCGCATCAGCCGTGAAGAGATTTTCGGCCCGGTGGCCAACGTGGTGCGGGTGGCCGACTACGAGGCGGCGCTGGCCATGGCCAACGACACCGAGTTCGGTCTCTCGGCAGGTATCGCCACCACCTCGTTGAAACATGCCAACCACTTCAAGCGCCATTCCCAGGCCGGGATGGTCATGGTCAACCTGCCGACCGCCGGCGTGGACTATCACGTTCCGTTCGGTGGCCGTAAGGGTTCGTCCTACGGTTCGCGTGAGCAGGGCCGCTATGCGCAAGAGTTCTACACCGTGGTGAAAACCAGCTACATCGGGTCGTAACACCCGTTTCACTGTAGGAGCGAGCTTGCTCGCGAAAAACCCAAGGACACCGCGTGCACCCTGAATGCCTGCGTATTCGTTGACGTTTTTCGCGAGCAAGCTCGCTCCTACAAGAGGCGGCACCCAGCAAGACATAACCATTACCCGCAAAAAAAATAATTAGTGGGAGTACTTCTACATGCAAGCGACCAAGCCGACTCACGTCCGCTATTTGATCCTGCTCATGCTGTTCTTGGTGACCACGATCAATTACGCCGACCGTGCAACTATCGCCATCGCCGGTTCCAGCCTGCAAAAAGACCTCGGCATCGACGCGGTCACCCTCGGCTACATCTTCTCTGCATTCGGTTGGGCCTACGTCGCCGGGCAAATCCCCGGTGGCTGGCTGCTCGATCGGTTCGGTTCGAAAAAAGTCTACGCCCTGAGCATCTTTACCTGGTCACTGTTCACCGTGCTGCAAGGCTACGTTGGTGAGTTCGGTGTCTCGACCGCCGTGGTTGCGCTGTTCATGCTGCGCTTTATGGTGGGCCTGGCCGAAGCGCCATCCTTCCCGGGCAACGCACGGATTGTGGCGGCCTGGTTCCCCACGGCCGAGCGCGGTACGGCGTCGGCGATCTTCAACTCGGCGCAGTACTTCGCTACCGTGTTGTTCGCACCGCTGATGGGCTGGATCGTTTATCGCTTCGGCTGGCAGCATGTGTTTATCGTGATGGGCGTGATTGGCATTGTGTTTTCGCTGATCTGGCTGAAAGTTATCCACAGCCCGCGCCAGCACCCGATGATCAACGAAGCGGAGCTCAATCACATTGCCGCCAATGGCGCCATGGTGGATATGGACCAGGACAAGGGCCAGGGCAAGAAAACCGATGGACCGAAGTGGGATTACATCCGCCAGTTGCTGACCAACCGCATGATGCTGGGCGTGTACCTGGGCCAATACTGCATCAACGGCATCACTTACTTCTTCCTGACCTGGTTCCCCGTGTACCTGGTGCAGGACCGTGGCATGACCATCCTCAAGGCCGGTTTCATTGCCTCGCTGCCGGCGATCTGCGGCTTTATCGGCGGCGTGCTGGGCGGGGTGATTTCCGATTATCTGCTGCGCAAGGGCCATTCCCTGACCTTCGCCCGCAAGGCGCCGATCATTGCCGGCCTGCTGGTGTCCAGCAGCATCATTGCGTGTAACTACGTCGATGTTGAATGGATGGTGGTGGGCTTCATGGCGCTGGCCTTCTTCGGCAAGGGCGTTGGCGCACTGGGCTGGGCGGTGGTGTCCGACACCTCGCCGAAACAAATCGCCGGCCTCAGTGGTGGCTTGTTCAATACCTTCGGTAACCTGGCCTCCATCACCACGCCCATTGTCATCGGCTACATCATCAGCACCACCGGCTCGTTCAAGTGGGCCCTGGTGTTCGTCGGCGCCAACGCGCTGGTGGCGGTGTTCAGCTATCTGGTGATCGTCGGCCCGATCAAGCGCGTGGTGCTCAAGGACCCGCCAAGCAAAGGCCCTGAGTTGACCCACCTTTCCCAAGCGCATTCCTGAGGTTCATGTGATGCAGTTGATTGAACATGCCGACTCGCCGCGCTCGATTCGCCTGCACGAGCGCGACAATGTGGTGATCGTGGTGAACGACCAGGGCGTGCCGGCCGGGACCGAGTTCCCGGACGGCCTGGTCACCGTGGACTTCATCCCTCAAAGCCACAAAGTGACCCTGGAAGATATCCCCGAAGGCGGCCGGATCATTCGCTACGGCCAGACGATCGGCTATGCCCTGGCGCCGATCCCGCGTGGCAGCTGGGTGCAGGAAGACCAGTTGCGCATGCCCACCGCGCCGCCGCTGGACAGCCTGCCGCTGTCTACCGAGGTGCCCGAACCCCAGGCGCCGCTGGAGGGGTTCACCTTCGAGGGGTATCGCAACGCCGACGGCACCGTGGGTACGCGCAATATCCTGGGCATTACCACCACCGTGCAGTGCGTGACCGGCGTGCTAAATCATGCCGTCCAGCGCATCAAGGATGAATTGCTGCCCAAGTACCCGCATGTCGATGATGTGGTGGCGCTGACGCACAGCTACGGCTGCGGCGTGGCGATTACGGCCACGGATGCCTACATTCCGATCCGTACCGTGCGCAACCTGGCGCGCAACCCGAACCTGGGCGGCGAAGCCCTGGTGATCAGCCTGGGCTGCGAGAAATTGCAGGCCGGGCAAGTGATGCACGACAACGACAGCTCCGTCGACCTGAGCGAGCCCTGGCTGTACCGGTTGCAGGATTCCAGCCACGGCTTTAGCGAAATGATCGAGCAGATCATGGCGCTGGCCGAGGTCCGCTTGAAAAAGCTCGACCAGCGCCGCCGCGAAACGGTGCCCGCCTCCGAGCTGATCCTGGGCATGCAGTGCGGCGGCAGTGATGCGTTTTCCGGCATCACCGCCAACCCGGCGCTGGGTTATGCATCCGACCTGTTGCTGCGGGCCGGGGCGACGGTGATGTTTTCCGAAGTGACGGAAGTGCGCGATGCCATCTACCTGCTGACTTCTCGCGCAGAGACGAAGGAAGTTGCCGAAGCGTTGGTGCGTGAAATGGACTGGTACGACCGTTACCTGGCCAAGGGCGAGGCGGATCGCAGCGCCAATACCACGCCGGGCAACAAGAAGGGCGGGCTGTCGAATATCGTCGAGAAGTCCCTGGGCTCCATCGTCAAGTCCGGCAGCAGCGCGATCAACGGCGTGCTCGGCCCAGGCGAGCGCTTCAAGACCAAGGGCCTGATTTTTTGCGCAACCCCGGCCAGTGACTTTGTGTGCGGCACCTTGCAACTGGCGGCGGGGATGAACCTGCATGTGTTCACCACGGGGCGGGGTACGCCGTATGGGTTGGCGATGGCGCCGGTGGTCAAGGTGTCGACGCGCACCGAGCTGGCCCAGCGCTGGCCGGACCTGATCGATATCGACGCCGGGCGCATCGCCACCGGACGCGCAAGCATCGAGGAGCTGGGTTGGGAGTTGTTTCACTTTTACCTGGATGTGGCCAGCGGCAGGAAGCAGACGTGGGCGCAGCGACACAAACTGCATAACGACATCACTTTGTTCAACCCCGCGCCAATCACCTAGGGCTGTCGTTTCCGTCAGCAACGCTCGTTCAGCAACGTCTGGATGTGCGCGTGAACCTGTATGGGCGTGTCAGCTCGAAGGATGTGCCCGGACATCTCGGGCATGGGCTGCCTGGTGTAATAGTCGGCGCAAACGAAACCGTCGACCCAACCATCGGCATACACCTGATAGTCGGATCTGGCGTCTCCGACTATCAGGGCTCGACCCGTCAGCCGGCCTTCCTTGCGCCATCGCTGCACGATGCTACTTTTCCCTCTGCCGGGGTTTATCAACGGTGATGGCCTGGGGCACATTGCGCGCGAACCGGCCCAGAAAAGACGGTTGGCGATGACATTATGGGCTTGGATGTTCAGTGATCGAGCAATTGGGGTAATGCACTCCGTATACCCTCCGGAGAGGATGTACACGTGCGTGCCCTCGCGTTGCAGGTTGTGCACTGTCTGCTCCAGGGACGGGTCGAGGCTGCCAATGATGGTATCGACATAGCGTTGAATATGATGCCTGCGGATATACGGGATCATTTTCATCACACACAGCATTTCCCAGAAGCTGGCCTTGCCCGTCAACGCCTTGGGCGTGATCAGTTGCAGTTGCTCCAGCATTGGCTGGGCGTTCGGGCTTTCGCCAATGGCTGACTTGACGATCTCCAGGGTGCTTTCGTGGTTCACCAGGGTCTGGTCGAAGTCGAAAATGACATGGGTGTCGCGGCTCGTTGTCATGGGTGTGCCTGCGCATCTGTGCGACGGTAGTGGTGTTTGTCTTCTCGGGTCCACTGGGTTGCTGCGATGCCCAGGTGCGCGGCGATACGTGCTTGTATCAAGTCCGAAAATGCCTGGCCGCTTTGGTGTTCATTGCGCTCCAGCGGTTCCAGATAGGTCATTTCGACGGTCATCCAGGGCATAGCCAGCAGGCGCAGAAAGCACGCCAGACCTGATGCATGAAGCGGGCTCGGCACCAGGCCAAAGGGCAGGATCAAGCGTTCCGCAAGTGGCACCACAGGCAACCCGCGGCTCAGCAGCCCGGGGCGGAAGCGATACAAGCCACGGCCATTGTTGATGGTTGCTTCGGGATTGGTGTAAAGGGCGGTGCCTTGGGGGGCGTCTCGCAGACTACGCAGGTTACGTGAGAACGTCTTTTTATCCGCGCCGTTCCAGACGCGGCCACCCGCGCACTTGATCAAAAGGAATGCCGTTAGGCTGATAACCCTGTTGTAGCCGCTCGAGGCCACAAGTGTTGCGCCAGGCATCGCCAGTATGGCGAACGGATCAATAACGCTTACGTGATTGGCGGCCACCACACAACCGTCGGTCAATGTTGCGATTTGTCGCGGTGAAAGTGCGCACCTGACCCTCAGGCCCATTATCCAGAGAATACCTCGGTATATGACGCGCCTGACGGCAAGTGGAAATGGCCAGGCTAACAGGCTTAGTACAACTATCAAGAACATGCGAAGGACGGCCAGTATGTAGCCGAAGGGCATATACAGTTGCCTGGGGAAACTAGGATAAGCCCAGGTTTCTCGACTACAGAGGTCCGCTACGGATTGCAAAGGGCAAGCGGGAGCCGGTTGTGTTTTCAAGGGAGCGAATACTCAATGGTGATTTTCGTCAAGCGGACTGGGTGTGTTCAGGCTTTTTCATGCGGCGCGAGAACCGTGTGATTCGCTCGACATTAGCCAGCCTTATTTCCTGGAACCGCTCACGTGTAAGATCAATTTTTATGTGAGGACCATAGGCGGTATCGATGACTTCTCCCGCCACTGCGGGCATATGCAAAAATGCTCTGTTCATTTCCAGCGCACGGTGATGATGGATATTGGTAAGCGTGTAGACCTGCTCAAACCCCAGGCGTTGGAAACCGTATTCGAGCGCCAGATGAATCGCAATAAAGGGGTAGGGCGTGCCCCAGTATTTCCTGAGGAAACGGTTGCCGAAGTTGATGCCATATTCTTTTTTTGCGAATCCTGCATAACCGATAAATGATCCTTCCACGCCCAGGCTTACAGCCCAGCGTGACCAGTCCTGATCGATAAGTTCTTTTGTGAATAGCGAAATTTCATTGGCGGCGGCGTCTCTGCCCCGTGTAGTGCCGGCCGAAATGAACTTCATTGCCTCCGGATCAGCGAGCAGGTCGGCATAGCCTTCAATGTCCTGATCGTCCCAGCTCCTGATATGCACATTGTGCAATTGACTGAAGGATCTACGCATAGTCACCCCTTGTGTTTCGAACACATGATGGTTCGCTACCGAATAATTAAAATGTTACAGGGAGGATTTTCAGGGGAGATGTCGATAATGCAGAGGCGCGGATTCTTATCAGCGTGTAGGAGCTTGTGTAGCGTTTTGTGGGATGGGCTGAGCTTAGCCAAGAACTCTGAGTTACATCCTACAAATGGATGCAGTTCTCCGATCCTGGATTTTATTTGCAGGCCTATTGTTAAATGAAATGTCAGCCGCGCACCCCAGTGCTTTATTATTGCGACTCCCTGATAACAGGACTCAAGGCTAATACAGCATGCTCGCCATTTTTCTTACGACGCTCACCATCACCGCGCCGGTGTTCGCCATGCTGTTCCTCGGGGTGCTGCTCAAGCGTATCAACTGGATCAACGACAACTTTATCCATACCGCCTCATCCCTGGTGTTCAATGTCACCATGCCGGCGCTGCTGTTCCTGGGCATCCTGCATGCCGACCTGCATTCGGCGCTCAAGCCGGGGTTGCTGATTTACTTTGCCGTGGCCACGCTGGTGAGCTTTGCCATGGCGTGGGGCTGGGCGATTTTTCGCTGCAGGCGCGAAGACCGGGGCATCTACACCCAGGGCGCGTTTCGCGGCAATAACGGCGTGATCGGCCTGGCGCTGGCTGCCAGCATGTACGGCGACTACGGGATTTCCCTCGGTGCGATTCTCGCCGCGCTGGTGATCCTGTTCTACAACACCCTGTCGACCATTGTGCTGGCGGTATACAGCCCGGTGATCAAGTCCGACCCGTGGAGTATCTTCAAGAGTGTGGTGGCCAACCCGCTGATCATCAGCGTGATCGTTGCCGCGCCGTTTGCGTACTTCCAGATCGGCCTGCCCGGCTGGCTGGAAAAATCCCTGGGCTATCTTGCGGACACGACACTGCCCCTGGCGCTGATCTGCATCGGCGGCACCTTGTCCCTGGCGGCGCTGCGCAAGAGCGGCAACGTGGCCTTGAGCGCGAGCCTGATGAAGATGATCTGGTTGCCGGTGATCGCCACACTGGGCGCGTGGCTGCTGGGGTTCCGTGGGCCGGAATTGGGGATTCTATTTCTGTACTTCGGCGCGCCAACGGCGGCGGCGAGCTTCGTGATGGCACGGGCGGCCGAGGGGAATCATGAGCTGGCAGCGGCGATTATCGTGATCACCACCCTGATGGCGGCGGTGACCACGAACATCGGCATCTTTGTATTGCAGGCGGGCGGCTGGATCTGACCGTTACGGCTGGTCCGCCTGATACGCCTCAATCACTTCCTGCGCCGCGCGAAACGCATCGATGGCCGCCGGTACGCCGGCATACACCGCGCAATGCAGCAGCGCTTCGCGGATCTCTTCAACCGTACAGCCGTTGTTCAACGCGCCGCGCACATGGCCCTTGAGCTCCTGCGGGCATTTGAGCGCGGTCAGGGCGGCGAGGGTGATCAGGCTGCGCGTCTTGAGCGGCAAGCCCTCGCGATTCCACACACTGCCCCAGGCGTGTTCATTGACGAAGTCCTGCAGCGGCTGGCTGAACTCGGTGGCATTGCCCAGGGCACGGTCGACGAATGCGTCGCCCATCACCTGGCGACGCATTTCAACCCCTGGTTTTTTCTGACCGGTCATTGCGATTCCCTCTTGTGTTGACGGTGCCAGGCGCGCAGCGACGTGAACAACAGCACCACCACCAGCGCCGGCAAGACGTAAAACAGCATCAATTGTTCAAGTTGGGTGGCCAGCGGCATGCCGGTAGTAAATGCCATCACATGCAGCCCATACGCAAGGTACAGCCCCAGCAACACCAGCCCTTCGGCGCGGGTGACGCGGTAGCCGGTATAGAACACCGGCAGGCACAGGGTGATGGCGCCGAGCATGACCGGCAGGTCGAAGTCCAGGGCATTGGGCGAGACCGACAGCGGCGACGGTGCCACCAGCGCGGTAAACCCCAGCACGCCCAGCAGGTTGAACAGGTTGCTGCCGATCACATTGCCCACGGCAATCTCACGCTCGCCACGCAAGGCAGCGATCAGCGACGTGGCCAGGCAGGGCAGCGAGGTGCCGACGCCGATCAACGTCAGGCCGATAATGCGCTCCGACAAGCCCAGGTCGCTCGCCACCGCCACGGCCGCACCCAGCAGCAAATGCCCGGCCAGCACCAGCACGAGCAACCCGCCAAGCATCAGCAGCACGCTGCTCAGCCAGGGTGCTTTGGTCACGGTGGCCAGCGTTCGCGGACGCCGCGAGTGACGCGTCTGGTAGTGCAGCACGCCGAGGTAGGCCACCAGCGCAACCAGCAGCACCAGGCCGTCAAACGGCGTCAGGGCCTCATTGGCGGCGAGGATGAACACCAACAGGCCGGCGACGATCATCACCGGGATATCCAGGCGCACCAGTTGTCGTGAGACCCGTAACGGAATGATCAACGCAGACAAACCCAGGGTGACGAGGATATTGAAGATGCTGCTGCCGATCACGCTGCCCACGGCGATATCGGTGTTGCCGGCCAGGGTGGCTTGCAGGCTGACGGCCATCTGTGGCGCGCTGCTGCCGAAGGCGACGATGCTCAGGCCGATGATCAAGGGCCGCACCTTGAGGCTGGCCGCCAGGCGCACCGCAGCGCGCACCAGGATTTCAGCGCCGACGATCAGCAGCAGCAAGCCGCTGACCAGTTCGAGCAGGCTCCAGGGCGAGAGGGCGTTCAATCCGAAAATACTCAAGGCGGCCTCGATCAGTTGTTCAGGGCTTGCACGCGCACCCGTGCGGTGCCGCTGCCCAGCATACGCAGTTGCTCGGCGGCCTTGCGTGAAAGGTCGATCAGGCGCCCGCGGCCATGCGGACCGCGATCATTGATACGGACCACCACAGAGCGGTTGTTGGCGAGATTGGTCACCTTGACCTGAGTGCCGAAGGGCAGGCGCCGATGGGCGGCGGTCATGGCGTTCTGGTTGAAGGCTTCACCGCTGGCAGTGCGTTTGCCGTGGTGCTTGGCGCCGTAGTAGGAGGCGGTGCCGGTTTCGTCATAACCATTGGGGTCGATGAGGCCGCTGGCGCAACCGGTCAGCAGGGAAGACAGGGCCAGCAGGCCGAGTAGACGCTTCATTTTTTTGGATATCCCCCTGACAAATGTGGGAGGGGGCTTGCCCCCGATAGCGGTGCAGCAGTCAATACATGTGCCGACTGACACACCCTCATCGGGGGCAAGCCCCCTCCCACATGGGTCCGAGTCGAGCATGAAACCCCACTCGGACCGTTCTGCGCTATCAGCCTTCGAGCTTGCTTTTGAGCAGCTCGTTGACTTGTTGCGGGTTGGCCTTGCCCTTGGACGCTTTCATCGCCTGGCCGACAAAGAAGCCGAACATCTTGCCGCGCTTGGCTTCGTCCGCCGCACGGTATTGTTCGACTTGCTCGGCGTTCGCCGCGAGCATTTCATCGAGCACCGCCGAAATCGCGCCGCTGTCGGTGACTTGCTTGAGGCCACGCTTGTCGATGATGTCATCGGCGCTGCCTTCACCGGCGGCCATCGCTTCGAACACAGTCTTGGCGATCTTGCCGGAGATGGTGTTGTCCTTGATGCGCAGCAGCATGCCGCCCAGTTGCTCGGCGCTGACCGGCGCTTCGTCGATTTCCAGGCCCTGTTTGTTCAACAGGCTGCCCAGCTCGACCATGACCCAGTTGGCCGCCAGCTTGGCGTCGCCGGCGATGCTCACGACCTTCTCGAAGTAGTTGGCCTGTTCACGGCTGGAGGCCAGGACGCTGGCATCGTAGACCGACAGGCCGAACTGCGCCTGGAAGCGTTCGCGTTTTTGCTGCGGCAACTCCGGCAGGGTGGCGCGGATATCGTTGAGGAACGAATCTTCCAGCACCACCGGCAACAGGTCCGGGTCGGGGAAGTAACGGTAGTCGTTGGCTTCCTCCTTGCTGCGCATGGCGCGGGTTTCGTCTTTGTTCGGATCGTACAGGCGCGTTTGCTGGATGACCTTGCCGCCGTCCTCGATCAGCTCGATCTGGCGACGCACTTCGCTGTTTATCGCCTTCTCGATGAAGCGGAACGAGTTGACGTTCTTGATCTCGCAGCGGGTGCCGTATTCGGCCTGGCCCTTGGGACGGATCGACACGTTGCAGTCGCAGCGCAGCGAGCCTTCGGCCATGTTGCCGTCGCAGATGCCCAGGTAGCGCACCAGTGCGTGGATCGTCTTGACGTAGGCCACGGCTTCCTTGGCGCTGCGCATGTCCGGCTCGGAGACGATTTCCAGCAGCGGCGTGCCGGCGCGGTTCAGGTCGATACCGGTGGCGCCGGGAAACTCTTCATGCAGGCTCTTGCCGGCGTCTTCTTCAAGGTGCGCACGGGTCACGCCGACACGCTTGATGGTGCCGTCTTCCAGGGGAATGTCCAGGTGGCCCTTGCCGACGATCGGCAGCTCCATCTGGCTGATCTGGTAGCCCTTGGGCAGGTCCGGGTAGAAGTAGTTCTTGCGCGCGAACACGTTGTGCTGGCCGATCTGGGCGTCAATCGCCAGGCCGAACATCACCGCCATGCGCACTGCTTCCTGGTTCAGCACCGGCAGCACGCCGGGCATGCCCAGGTCCACCAGGCTCGCCTGGGTGTTGGGCTCGGAACCGAACGTGGTGGCGCTGCCGGAGAAAATCTTCGATTGGGTGGCGAGCTGGGTATGAATCTCCAGCCCGATCACAACTTCCCATTGCATAGTGTTCTCCTCAGAAGCCGGTAGGGGTGCGGGTGTGCCAGTCGGTGTGCAACTGGTACTGGTGCGCCACATTGAGCAGGCGGCCTTCCTGGAAATACGGGGCGAGCAATTGCACGCCGACCGGCAGGCCATCGACGAAACCGGCGGGCATGGACAAGCCCGGCAGGCCCGCGAGGTTGGCGGTGATGGTGTAGAGGTCTTCCAGGTACTCGGCAATCGGGTCGCCGGTCTTGGCGCCGATCTTCCACGCCGGGTTCGGCGTGGTCGGGCCGAGGATCACGTCGACTTCTTCAAAGGCCGCCATGAAGTCATTCTTGATCAGGCGACGGATCTTCTGCGCCTTGAGGTAGTACGCGTCGTAGTAGCCGGCGGACAGGGCATAGGCACCGACCATGATCCGGCGCTGGACTTCACTGCCGAAGCCTTCGCCACGGGAGCGTTTGTACAGATCGGTCAGGTCCTTGGGGTCTTCGCAGCGATAGCCGAAGCGCACACCGTCGAAACGCGACAGGTTGGAGGACGCTTCCGCTGGTGCGATCACGTAGTAGGCAGGAATCGCGTGCTGGTTGTTCGGCAGGCTGATTTCCTTGATCACCGCGCCGAGCTTTTCCAGCTCTTTGATGCTGTTGTGCACCAGGTCGGCGATACGCGGGTCGAGGCCGGCGCTGAAATACTCTTTTGGCACGCCGATGCGCAGGCCCTTGATCGACTCGTTCAGGCCGGCGCTGTAGTCCGGTACCGGCTCATCGATGCTGGTGGAGTCCTGTTTATCGAAGCCTGCCATGCCTTGTAACAAAATTGCGCAGTCTTCAGCGGTACGCGCCAGCGGGCCACCCTGATCGAGGCTCGAGGCGTAGGCGATCATGCCCCAGCGGGAAACGCGACCGTAGGTCGGCTTCAGGCCGGTGAGGTTGGTGAAGGCGGCCGGCTGGCGGATCGAACCACCGGTGTCGGTTGCCGTCGCGGCGGGCAGGAAGCGTGCGGCCACGGCCGCAGCCGAGCCGCCGGAGGAACCGCCGGGTACGTGATCCAGGTTCCATGGGTTTTTCACTGCGCCGTAGTAGCTCGACTCGTTGGCCGACCCCATGGCGAACTCGTCCATGTTGGTCTTGCCCAGGGTCACGGCCCCGGCGGCGGCCAGTTTGGCGACCACGGTCGCATCGTAGGGCGCCTTGAAGTTGTCGAGCATCTTCGAGCCGCAGCTGGTGCGAATACCCTGGGTGCAGAACAGGTCCTTGTGGGCGATCGGGGCGCCCAGCAGTGCGCCGTCTTCACCGTTGGCGCGCCGCTCGTCGGCGGCCTTGGCCTGGCTCAGGGCCAGCTCCTGGGTGAGGCTGATGAAGCTGTTGACCTTGGGATCGTGCTCGGCAATACGCGCCAGCAGGGTCTTGGTCAGCTCTTCGGAAGAAAACGTTTTGTCGGCGAGACCGCGGGCGATCTCGGCCAGAGTCATGTGATGCATGAAAGGCTCTTTCCCTTTAGTCGATGACTTTCGGAACCAGGTACAGGCCGTTTTCGACCGCTGGCGCGATGGACTGGTAGGCCTCGCGGTTATTGCGCTCGGTCACGACGTCTGCGCGCAGGCGCTGACTGGCTTCCAGCGGGTGAGCCAGGGGCTCGATGCCGTCGGTATTGACGGCCTGCATTTGGTCAACCAGCCCGAGAATGCTGTTCAGGGCTGCGGTGGTCTGTGGAAGATCGGCGTCATTGAGGCCAAGCGAGGCCAGATGCGCGATTTTTTCCACGTCGGAGCGTTCAAGCGCCATGGGATTCTCCAGTGGAAAACAGAACGGAAGGCGTCCGTGTGTTAGATTGTCGGAACACTACCGCATTTCTACGGTCATATGGCCGCGATTGTGGGGGTTGGTGCACAGAAAGTCGGCCAATTTAGCACATTGGCGCCTTGCCCAAAATCCCTGTCGTTGTTAGAGTTTGCCGCACTTTTTTACCCACGCGTTGCCTAGGGTCCCTTTCCCATGTTCAAGAAACTGCGTGGCATGTTTTCCAGCGATCTTTCCATTGACCTGGGCACTGCCAACACCCTTATTTACGTGCGCGAGCGCGGTATCGTTCTGAATGAGCCATCGGTTGTGGCCATTCGGACCCATGGTAATCAGAAAAGTGTCGTTGCCGTTGGCACCGAGGCCAAGCGCATGCTCGGCCGTACACCAGGCAATATTGCTGCCATTCGTCCGATGAAAGACGGCGTGATCGCCGACTTCAGCGTCTGCGAGAAGATGCTGCAGTACTTCATCAACAAGGTTCACGAAAACAGTTTCCTGCAGCCCAGCCCTCGTGTGCTGATCTGCGTTCCGTGCAAATCCACCCAGGTGGAGCGTCGTGCCATCCGTGAATCGGCCCTTGGCGCCGGTGCCCGCGAAGTATTCCTGATCGAAGAGCCGATGGCCGCCGCAATCGGCGCCGGCCTGCCGGTTGAAGAAGCGCGCGGTTCGATGGTGGTGGATATCGGTGGCGGTACCACCGAGATCGCCCTGATTTCCCTGAACGGTGTGGTGTATGCCGAATCCGTACGCGTTGGCGGCGACCGCTTCGACGAAGCGATCATCACCTATGTGCGTCGTAACTACGGCAGCCTGATCGGCGAATCCACCGCCGAGCGCATCAAGCAGGAAATCGGTACTGCCTACCCGGGCGGCGAAGTTCGCGAAGTCGATGTTCGCGGTCGCAACCTGGCCGAAGGTGTGCCACGTGCGTTCACCCTGAACTCCAATGAAGTGCTGGAAGCGCTGCAAGAGTCCCTGGCCACCATCGTCCAGGCGGTGAAGAGCGCCCTGGAGCAGTCGCCGCCGGAGCTGGCTTCCGATATCGCCGAGCGTGGCCTGGTACTGACCGGTGGTGGCGCCTTGTTGCGTGACCTCGACAAGTTGCTGGCCCAGGAAACCGGCCTGCCGGTGATCGTCGCCGAAGACCCGCTGACCTGCGTTGCCCGTGGCGGTGGTCGTGCACTGGAAATGATGGATAAACACACCATGGACCTGCTCTCCAGCGAATAAGATCGCCTGGACGGTTCATGCTGGGTCGGCAGGCAGCACTTTGCAGTGCTGCCTGTTGGCGTTTATCTTCTTCAATCTGCATCCAGGCCGGTTTGATGCCGTATGAATAAAGAGAATATTTGCCTGGGAGGAGCGGCCTATTAAACCGCTCTTTGCCAAAGGCCCCTCATTGGGCGTGCGCTTGTTGGTGCTGACCGTGCTTTCGGTCGCGCTGATGGTGGTCGATGCGCGCTTTTCGCTGCTCAAGCCTGTGCGTAGTCAGATGTCGCTGGTATTGATGCAGACTTACTGGATCACCGACCTGCCGCAACGTCTCTACCAGGGCGTGGCCAGCCAATTCGGCAGCCGCACCGAACTGGTCGCCGAGAACGAAAAACTCAAGACCGAAAACCTGCTGTTGCAGGGCCGCATGCAAAAGCTTGCCGCCCTCACCGAGCAGAACGTTCGGCTGCGCGAGTTGCTCAATTCCTCCGCGCTGGTCAACGAAAAGGTCGAAGTGGCCGAGTTGATCGGCATGGACCCCAATCCCTTCACCCATCGCATCATCATCAACAAGGGCGAGCGTGACGGCGTGGTGCTCGGCCAACCGGTGCTCGATGCCCGTGGCCTGATGGGCCAGGTGGTCGAGTTGATGCCCTACACATCGCGCGTCCTGCTGCTGACGGACACCACCCACAGCATCCCCGTGCAGGTCAATCGCAACGGCTTGCGCGCCATTGCCAGCGGCACCGGGAACCCGGAACGCCTTGAACTGCGGCACGTAGCCGATACCGCTGATATCAAGGAGGGTGACCTGCTGGTCAGCTCCGGCCTCGGCCAGCGCTTCCCGGCCGGCTACCCAGTGGCCACGGTCAAGGAGGTCATCCATGATTCCGGCCAGCCGTTTGCCATTGTGCGTGCCGTCCCGACTGCCGCGTTGAACCGCAGCCGCTACCTGCTGCTGGTGTTCAGCGACAACCGCACGCCGGAAGAGCGCGCCAATGACGCGGCGCAGGCTCAGGAGGCGGAAGACAA
>NZ_CVTX01000197.1:3943-5436 GCF_900005715.1 Pseudomonas sp. 34 E 7 | reverse complement strand
TAGCGCTTGAACCCGGCTGGCCAAGCTGAAAACGAGCCTGTTGAAAAGGCAGAGCTTGCGTACGTCGAGGTGCATCATATCCAGCTAGCAGGCTGGGCCAATCGCCGGAACATTCTGACGAACATAATAATTGTCGAATTCACTGCTTTCGATGAACTGGAAGCCATGGCGGGTATAAAAGCGATTGGAAGCGCTTTCCTTGAGAGCACCCACTTTAATAGGAAGCGCAGCTGCATCCGCCTCTTTGAAAATCTGCGTGAGAACAGCAGACCCCACCCCTGATCCTTGCGCGCTCGTCCTTACATACAAGTGGTCTAGCAAGAGTTCATTGTGGTGATGTTTGACCACTACGAAACCCACCCTCTCTCCAGATACCTCGATGTAACGTGTGCAGCGAGCTTCAAAACCGCCAAGAAACCGCTCCCGCGCACGGACCGGATCAAACCGCCCAACACGCTCCAGACTTTCGCGCATGGCCTCAATTCGAATAGCTACCAGATTATCCAAGTCGCTCTGTTGAGCGGGGACCAAAGTGATGGGGGAATTTTGATTGGGTGTGACGGGCATAGGGTGTGCTCCAACTACCATCCTGGGGGCTCAGTATAGAGAGCCTGACACTGATGAAGCGACCCGCATGGTATGTTCACGGCATAAATGGAGTAATGGACCCCAGGAAGGAAATTGCAATGCCAGTCGACACCCACCCAATCCGCATTCTCTCGCAACGCCTTAGTATTGAGCCCTTCTGCGAGCAGGACGCTGCTGAGTCTTTCCCTTGTCTCACACCGTCTCTGACTCGCTACATGTCCTGGGAGCCGCCTGCCTCGCTAGAAGAGTACGCGCAAGTCTGGGAGCAGTGGCTGCCTGCGATAGCGGATGGCAGCGACATCGTGTTCACGGTCAGGGAACTGGTGAGTGCCCGTTTTACCGGCTTGGTCGGGCTGCACCATACCGGCAGTGAAACACCGGAGTTAGGTATCTGGATCCGTGAAGATAAACACGGGCTGGGCTTTGGTGGTGAAGCGGTGCGGGCGGTTGTTCAGTGGGCTAGCAAGCGGGTGGCGGCAAAGCACTTCATCTACCCTGTTGCGACGCAGAACCGTGCGAGTCGACGTATTGCCGAAGCTTTGAGGGGAGTCGTCATTGAGAGGCGAATGACGGAGAAATATGATTCGGTTGTGTACCAGATACCGGGGGTTTAACTCTGGGTAACAGGTTTGCCGATTGTTGTCCTTCACGAACGGTAGAAACCGGCCAAAAGCGGACAGTTACGCAAGGTTAGCAGCCCTTCCTTGAAGCTTGAAGGCGTCTATGAAACTAGGGGCGATTCAGTTTGCCGTTGAGGTCTTCGGACAGGTCGAGCAGCAGGGTGCTGACGCTGGTGAAGGTTTCGTAGCTGTTGGTGATGAGGGTTTCGTTGCTGGCGTTGGGGGCAACGTTGAAGAGGGCACTTGAATCTGCTTTTGACATGAGTAGACATCCTGAGTGATGCC
>NZ_CVTX01000197.1:0-3893 GCF_900005715.1 Pseudomonas sp. 34 E 7 | reverse complement strand
GCACAGACGCACTGTCTGACTGATGAAACTCATGCACTAATAGATACCCAAGCTCAGGCTACTAAACCCGAATCACTGAACAATTCAGCGACCGGGCCACCTTAGAGACGGCCACCCCAGCACACAAGCCGGCGGATTGTGACGCACGCGTAGGCAATGGAGCAAGCCGCGGCGAGGGAATCGGATTTTGCCTTCAGGCGCTGCGTTATCGTTTGAGTTTTTCGCGAGCAAGCTCGCTCCTACAGGAGAGGGCCAACAGTGGGTTGTTATCAAGGTGCGGGTAGCTGGACAATAGGTTCGGCCGAGCCAACAACGAAGTACCAGGTGTACGAACGTTTGGTTCGCTCGGCTGGGCTCTACAAACTGCAAGATTACTGATCGGAAAAAAGACCAATGCTAGGGAAAGTCAGCAGTAAATATCTCGTCTGGGGCGCGGTCGCGCTCTGCGCAACCCTTCTGTCCGGGTGCGCGACGTCACGCTACGACGGCAAGCACGCACCTGACCCGAGTAAGGCGATCATCGTGGGTTCGATTGGTGAGAGCTTTCCGATGATGCAGCCCCATGGGCTGGTGGTTGAAATCGACCACCAGGGAGCACCCGGTACCGCAATACGGCTGACGACGCTGGGCAATGAAGATGATCAGCCATCGCCCTCTGTGCTGGGCCATTACTTCATGTATGAAGTGCCGCCTGGTGAGTATGAGTACACGCGGTGGCATTACGTGTATTACGCGGGAAAATCGATGCCGCGCCCTGTGCCTGCGGTTTTCTCGGTGAAGGCCGGGGAAATTCTCTATATCGGCGACCTGCGCTCCGATGCCCTGCGTTTTTGCCTGTCCAACGTGAACAATGCCGAGAGCACTGTGCAGGCGCTCAAGCGCAAGTACCCGATGCTCAAGGATCGGAACATCGTGAATATGACGGCAAAGAGCGGTTTTGCGCCGTGGCCGAGTTCTGATGCCACTGACTTCGGTAAAGGGCTGTGCACGCTCTGAATCCGGTACTGGTGACCGTCATCGGCCCCGACGCCCATTGATCCACTTTCAAGGAATTTCATGCCATGAAGTGCTGTACGCTCCTCTGGGCCAGCCTGTTCGCAGGCCTGGCCTCACTGACCGGCTGCATCAGCGGTCCGGACCTCACAGGCCAACCATTCTTCACATCACCGGCAGAACCTCGTCCGGACGAGGCCACGGTCTACTTCTATCGTACTTCCGCCAGCATCGGTAGCGGGGTCGCTCCGACCATTCTGGTCGATGGTCGCGCAATTGGCAGCTTGCCCTCCGGGAGTTTTTTCAAAGCCGACATTCCCGCCGGCAAGCACAGCGTCGCTTCCACCTCGCCACCGATAATAAGCGGTATGGTTAACAAGCGTTTCGATATCACCGTCGAGAATGGAAAGGTGTATTACATCGCAGACCAGCTCAGCACTTCGGCCTACACGGACGGGCAGACCTTGGGCGAAATCGACGAGGGGCGTTTCGGTGGAACAATGTATTACTCGCGCTACGCGCTTGTGCCTGCCGAGGAAGCGCTACGTTCTATCAAGTGGTGCCAGAAGTTGCCGGCACCTGCACCGTAACCATGCGTAGCCCATGCTCCGGCCAGGTCCATTACAAGCCCTGCCGGCAACGTTGGGCCAAGCCAGTATGAGGGTGAGCAGGGAAACCAGTATGGATATGGCTTCGACATAGTCTGTGCCGCAGGCAGACGGCTGTATGATTGTCCAGAATCCTACCGGCGTGACGAATATATAAGGAGCGTTTCAGATGCTGCGAGTGGATTGGCTCGATAAACAAATGGACAAGTGCGACGTTATGGCCGAATGGCTTTATCGGGAATTCAATTATGAGTTTACGCAGCAATCTCTTTCGAGTTGGCAACACGAGTTCTTTGATGGGCAGCGTGATGGCAGTTGGAAGTGTCTGATCGCAACCGAACGAGACCAGTTGCTAGGTGGCGCTACGCTTGCCAGTAATGACCTGTCTGACCGGCCGGATCTAGGTCCTTGGCTTGCGTGTGTGTTCGTCACACCTGAAGCTCGAAAGAGGGGGCTCGCAGTGCAGTAAATGAAGGCATCTGTGTCCATGCACGAGACGCTGGGTTCACTACCTTGTACTTGCACACGCACAACCAGAGCAGTTATTACACCAAGCTTGGCTGGAAAGTATTGGAGCGCTTTGAGGCTTGGGGGAAAGAGCAATACCTTATGTCACGGAGTTTATAGTCAAGGCCGGCTTCAAATGTGTGCCGCTTTTTATAAGCAGCAAAACTGTGATTTGACGTCTGCGTTTTCACACCGGCTGGGTCGATAGCCGCCACTGGCGTGCCCACGGCCCAAGTCAATATCCCCAGAGACCTCAGAAGGGGTTCGCGCCCGATCAGAGAAGATTGAACTCAATGGAGATTCAACGGATCACGCATCTGCCGCCCCAAATCCTCGACCTGGAAAAAGCGGCAGTTGCAGAAGGCTTCAGGTTTCTCACCCGACTGACTTCAGAATGGCAGTCAGGCACCCATCGCTTTGATGCGCCTGGCGAATGCCTCATGGCGGCTTATCTGAACCAGCAACTTGTGGGCATTGGAGGCCTGTCGGTTGATCCGTTCACCCATGACCGTACAGGAAGGCTGCGACGTGTGTATGTGGCGCCTGCGTCACGCGGGCAACAGGTTGGCCGCAGATTGGTTAACGCATTGCTTGCCCACGCCGCGGTGCATTTTGAGCGTGTGCGTCTCTACACCGATACCTTGGAGGGGAGCGCTTTTTACCTGCGCTGCGGCTTCAATCGAATAGAAGATGCTCATGCGAGCCATATCGTTCGGATCACAAAACTCTGAATTTTTCGGGTGTCGGCGATTAGAAGCCGTCCGCATCTAGGGAAAGTAATCTCTGTAAACTTCAGGGATTCGAGGGTCAGAATGAATAATCTGCTATCTATTGCAAGCCATAAATCTAAACACAGCCTGGATTTCTATCCGACCTTTGCCGTTGACGGAGTACCTATGGAGGTTTGGCTACCTCGGCACAATCGAGAAGCTGAGCTACACTTGGTAGCCGCTCATTCAGGCTTGTACAGCGATAAAGACACCTGTTTGGTATGGGACCGGATTTACTCAACAGCGCCGGGCTGGCGGACCTGGTTCCACTACTTGTTTGCTCTGATGACTTGGATCTGACTTGTACCGTCATAGTCGCTGAGCAGCATGCCGGTGAGCACTATGTCCAGTGGCGCCGATTTGGCTTGCTGAAGGATTTAATTACGCTGCAATCCCCTGCTGTTGATTGGTACGACTCAATACCGAGCCTGACTTTCGAACGCTCCCAGTTCCAGAGCGTGCTGGACGCGTTCCGAAAACAGGAGAACATTAAAATGGACTGGGACTAGCAGCGACAAGTCTACCTTTTTCGGTCACTTGCTTATCCCCTCTAACGAGTGAGATGAAGCGCACGTGGGGGATGGGCCACAGGAAAACGTATGAGCTATGACATCATCATCTTAAAGCCGGTAGGCTCCCGCACTGATAATTTGGCAAACGTCGATGAAGTTCTGGATATCGGGGATGAAGGATTGGTCCTCAGGTCCTTAAGCTGGTGCTCCCGGGTGCATCCAAGGGGTGTTGTGAAGGACGAGTCCTTCACAATTGAGGGCAGCTTTTCAGGAAAGCCGTTCACGTCCATCCTTTATCACTTAAGTTCGGCGCTTGTTAGTCCGATTTATCCTTCAGCGTCGTTCAAGGGCTTCTGTCAGAGCTATGCGATTCCCTCCAGACTCACGCACTTTCGGTAACTGACGACACCCTGATCAGTGCGTCCGGTGACCAGGCGCTGATTCTTCGGGTCGGTCAGGGACCGGTCGCTTTCTGACATTCACGGTCCGTCTGCTTCTGGCCG
>NZ_CVTX01000038.1:0-12098 GCF_900005715.1 Pseudomonas sp. 34 E 7 | reverse complement strand
CCGCCGTCACCCCGCTCACGGTGCCGGCCAGGCCCCCGAACACCATCGCCGAACGCGGGTTGTCCAGGCCCATCCAGCGCGCCGCCACCGGCGTGCCGACCATCACCAGGATCGCCTTGATCAACCCGGTGGCAATCGACAGCGCCATCACATCCGAGGTCGCGCCAATCGCCGCGCCGGTCACCGGGCCGACGATGTAGGTCACGGCGCCCGCGCCGATGGTGGTCATGCTGACCGCATCGCGATAGCCGAAGGCCCAGGCCATGCTCGCACCGACGATGAACGGCAGGATCGTGCCCAGCAGCAGGGCAATCACCCCGATCATCCCGGCTTTGCGCGCCTCGGTGGCCTGCACTTCAAACGCCGTGGCAACGATGGCGAAATCCCGCAACATCGCGCCGCCCATCAGGCCGATACCGGAGAACAGTGCCAGGTCCGCCAGGCCCTTCTGCCCGCCCGTGATGGTGCCGCCGACCCAGGCCAGCACCAGGCCGATGACGATGGCAATCGCCGAGCCATGGATGCGCCCGAACGTCAGGCGCTTGGACAGCACCACCGAAATCCACATCACCACGCCCACAAAGGCGAACGCGGTGATCAGGCCATTGTGCTCCAAACCTTTTTCGATGAGGTCCCACATCTCAGCGACCTCCTGCAGCGAGGATCAGCGGCTCTTCGGGCGGCAAAGGCTCGCCCCTGTGCGTGCGGCTGATCAGGGCAATGGTGCAACCACACACCACCACCGAACCGATGGCCGCCAGCACCGCCACCGGGCCGCCATGCAAGGCGGTGACCACGTTCTGCTGCGCGGCCATCGCCACCACCACGGGGATATACATGGCGCCCCAGAAGCCCACGCCCATCTCGCAATCCTTGGTCATGCCGCCGCGCTTTTGCATCCACAACCGCGCGCAGATCAGCAGGATCATCGCGATGCCCACGCCGCCCACATTGGATTTGACCCCCAGCAACACGCCGAGCATGTCGCCCATGATCACGCCCGCGAGCGTGCAGATCGCCAGCAATGCCACACCGTAAATAATCATTGTTGTTGTCCTCAAAGTGCTCGATCGAAATTGTTGTTGTTGTGCTTCGAAAGCCTTGGGTCGTGCTTTATCGGTGGCGGCGCTCCTCCTCTTGCAGCAGGGCCTGCAAGGTATCCAGGCGCGCGCCCTCGCAGGCGATCACCGTGCCTTGTTCGAAGACGCGGCGGGAAAGGCCGGTGAGCACCGCGCCCGGTGGCAGTTCGATCTGCAGACGCACACCACGCTCGTAGGCGCTTTGCACGGTGCCGCGCCAGTCGACGACGCGGCACATGTTGAAGGCCAGGTCATCGCGCAGTTGCTCAGGGTTGTGGATAGGCCGCGCGCGGGTGCTGCTCAGGTAAGTGATGCGCGGCGCCTTGAGCGGGACGAACGCTTGGGCAAGCGCCTGGGCCGGTTGCTCCAGCAGCACGCAATGGGACGGCACGCTGACCGCCAGGCGCCTGGCGATGCCGTTGCCCTTGATGCGTTCTGCGACACGCTGCATCGCCGCGTCGCTGCCGGCAATGACCGTCTGGTTATCGGCATTGATATTGGCCAGGTACACCGGGGTCTGTGGGCTGTGGATTTCGGCGAGCAATGTTTCGACGGTGGATAACTGCGGGCCGATGATCGCGGTCATCCCGTAGCCCTGTGGATAAGCGCTTTGCATCAGTTCGCCGCGCAGGCTGACGAGTTTGATGGCATCGGCAAAGTCCATTGCGCCGGCGATAACAGCAGCGGGATAGGCGCCGATGGACAGGCCCGCCACGTAGTCCGGTGTGTGCTGCAACAGGCGCGCATGCGCCACGCCAGCCATCAACAGGCAAAGCTGGACGGCGCGCGTCGATTCAAGGGCCTGTGCCGAATCGAGCCGGCGCACGTCTTCACCCAGGGCAGCGCTGGCCTCGTCGAGGACGTCGACGGGCAGCGACTGGAGCATGCCGACTCGCTGGGCGCCCTGCCC
This sequence comes from Pseudomonas sp. 34 E 7, assembly GCF_900005715.1. Lineage (NCBI taxonomy): Bacteria > Pseudomonadati > Pseudomonadota > Gammaproteobacteria > Pseudomonadales > Pseudomonadaceae > Pseudomonas > Pseudomonas sp. 34 E 7. The sequence continues at coordinate 10,109 of NZ_CVTX01000038.1, read as the reverse complement.
CGGAAATACCAGCAAGCTGCTCATGCCACCGCCTGCCAGGGATCGACGACAAGGTGCGCCCCGTTGGCGGTTTTCAGCAGCACCCGGCGTGACGCGCCCGCCCATTCACGCAAGGCGACAGCGCCGACGGGGGTTTGCAGTTGCAGGTCGACGGCGCACGGTGCGCTATCGAGCATCGCCAGTAACGCGTGCGCCTGGTCACGCTCGAGCGGCTCGGGGGTGCGCAGGATCAAATCCAGATCGCTCGCGGCATGCAACGCTTCGATGCCGCTGGCCAATTCGAATCCGGCACTGCCGCTGACGCCCCAGTCGTTATGCGCCAACAGCGGCCGCAGTTGATCAAGTGCCCGCAGCGCCGGCACATCCCTTGGCGAGGTCACGTCCCGCAGGGCTTCGGGGGCCACACGCCGTTGTACCGCAGCAATCGGCATCTGCGCGGCAAACCGCTGCTCACGCAAACGCCCCCGTACACCAACCGCCACATGGCCCGGCTCAGCGATGGCGCGGCGCACCACCACCGGATGGCCGGCGCTGAGCGCATCCACCACCCAGCCGGGCGCATCGGCGGGCAGATGGGCCGGGGTCATGCCCCAGAGCAAGTCGTGAGCGTTCACCATTGCTCCCGCAGCAGCTGACGCACATGGCTGGACGCCGCACGATTGGACGCCCCCAGGCGCCCGCTCAGATTGGGGCCATCGATATCCTTGATCGCATTCACCAGGCAATCGCTGACCCGCGCCACGTCGTCTGCCGTGGGCTGTTCAATCTGGCTGACCGTCAACGTCTCCCAGAGCAACCCAAGGCTGGCATAACTGTCGATGTCATACGCCATCGGCGGCACGCTGGCGGCCAGGGCCTCGAGTTCTTCGACGCTGCGCAGGGTGACCCGCGCCGCCGAGGCCTTGCCCATGGCATGCACCATCACGCCGGGGTCGCGCAGGGCAATCAGGCGATTGGCCTGGTAACCGTGAGCGAGGAACGCGCCGGACATGGCCTTGCCCACCAGCAGCGCAATCACCGGGTGACCGGCGAGACGGGCACGGGCGTAGCTGTCGGCGGCGGCGGCCAGGGCTTGATGGATGCCGAGGGCTTCTTCGCGACGACCGTAGGCTTGGCTGGGTACATCGACGATGGCGATCAGCGGGCGTTTGTCACCCCTGGCGATAGCGTCATCGACAGCCTTGGCGAGCCCCCAGCCCTCCAGCAAACCGACTTCGCCATTGCGCGCGCGCGGGAAGCGGTTGTTCGGGTCGGTGACCACGGCGAGAAAACGCACGCTCTGGCCGTTCAACTGGCCATCGGCGATCCTGAGCGAGTCAGGCAAGCCTTGCACCCGCGTCGCGCCGGCGCTTAGCGCGTTAAACCACTGCAAACCTCTCATGGGCGTTCTCCCTGATACAGCGTGCGCACCGTCGCCGGGTCGATCTGCGCCGTGGCGTCGAGTTCGGCCAGGCGCGCCAGATAAAAATCAGCGCGGCGGCTACGCTGTTGTTCGGGCGCGCCTTGCTGCAACAGCGCGCTGACGGTCTGCTGGATCTGCGCCACATCGTCCGCCACATAACGGTCGGCCAACCCACTGTTGAAGCGCTGTTCGCCACCCGTAAGGCTCCAGATAAACGGCCGGTCGCGGGAGTCGTATTCGTCCAACCCGGCTTCCTGCTCGATCACCTGCGGGCCGTTCAAGCCCAGGCGCGCTTCACGGGTGACCACCAGATAGCTGCACAACCCTGCGGCGATGGACATGCCGCCGAAGCAGCCGACACTGCCCGCCACCACGCCGATTACCGGCTGGTACTGGCGCAGGTCGACAATCGCCGCGTGGATATCGGCAATGGCGGCCAGACCCAGGTTGGCTTCCTGCAGGCGTACGCCGCCGGTTTCCAGCAGCAGCACGGCGCGGGTCGGGATGCCGTTGCGGTTATCTTCAGCGGCCAGTTCCAGCGCTCCGGCGATTTTCGCGCCGCCGACTTCACCGAGGCTGCCGCCCTGGAAGTTACCTTCGATGGCGGCAATCACTACCGGCAGACCGGCAACGCTGCCTTTGGCGATGACCACCCCGTCATCCGCCTGGGGCACAACGCCCTGGCGGCTGAGCCACGGCGACATGACGCGCTGAAAGGGGTCGATCAGCTCGCGAAAGGTGCCGGCATCCAGCAACGCCTTGGCGCGCTGCCGAGCACCGAGTTCAACGAAGCTGTGTTTGTTGAGCCAATCAGTCATGGCCGATCTCCTCGAAGCCTTGCTCCAGGCGCAAACGCACCACACCGGGCGTGGCGCCAAAATCGTGGATATCAATGTTCAAGGCCGGTGGCGTCTGCTCCTGGAAAATGCGTTCGAACAGGTGCTGCCAACGTTGCTCGGCGCCGTTCACCGAGGTCTGTACCTGGATGGTCAGCGTGCCGGCGGTGCCCGGTTCCAGCAGCACTTCAAGGTCGCCGGAGCCGACGCACCCCACCAGCGCACGGCCTTTTGGCGGCTGCCCGGCAGGGAATTCAAAGGATAAGGTCTCCATCACAACGCTCCGTCGAGGCGGTCGATAAACAGGCAGGCGGCCAACAGGTCGGCGGCGCCGCCGGGGGAGGCATTCAGGGCCAGCAGTTGTTGGTCCAGCGCGTGCAGTTGGCGGCGGCCGGCCAGGGTTGCGCTGCCGCCGGCGTCCAGCACGGCCTGGGCGCCCTGTTGCAGGGTGGTCAGGCCTGCGTAGCCGGCGCGGTAGAGCACGCAGGTGTCGGCCAGTTCGGTCATGATCGCGAGCAAGGCGTCCAGGCGCGCGTTCTGTTCTCCGGCGTGTTGCCGGCGGCTCTTGTGCAATTGCGGCAGGCCACGCTGCGTCACCGAGGGGAAGCCCAACTGCGCTTCTTCGCGGGCACCGCGAGCGCCGTAACGTTGGGCGACCAGGGCGCCGTGGCTCAGGGTTTGTGGCGCATGTCGGTCGTCGAGCAAGGCCAATCTGGCCGCGTTCAGCGTAACGGCGCCAGGGTCCAGGGCCGCTGCGGCGGTGAGCAAACCGAGTGCCCAGATCGCACCGCGATGAGTATTTACGCCATTGGTGGTAATGAGCATCGCTTGCTCGCCTTCGCGGCCAATACGGCCGAGGGCTTCGCGCAGAGGCAGGCCGATTTCGCCGATTTCAAGCGCGGCCTCGGCCATTGCCTTGAACATCGGCCACAGCGACAGCGCCGAGGCGTGCATCAAGCCCAGGTGCAAATCGGTGTGGGCGCCGTTGCCTCGCCGGTCTACCAGGGCCGGTTTGGGCGACAAATCCGCTTCGTCGATCAGCGCATCGACCGCCCTATCCGCCAGGCGATCGGCCAGGCTCACTTCATGCAGTTTGAGGGCGCGCATCTACCAGCTCCTGAATTTGGCGGGTGGGTTGTACAGGCCGCCGGACCAGTCCACCAGGTCGGCCACGCTCTTGGCGGCCAACAGCTCGCGGGTGGCATCGGTGCGACGAATGCCCAGGTCTTCGGGCAGCGCAATCAAGCCTTCGCGGCGCATGCGGGCGGTGTCCTTGGGGTTGTGGCGCATACCGATGGCGGTGACTCCGGCGACGGCAGCGATCATTGCCTGGCGTTCTTCCAGGGAACGCGCCTTGTACAGGTAGGCGATGCCTTCTTCGGTGAGCAGGTGGGTGACGTCGTCGCCGTAGATCATGATCGGCGCCAGGGGCATGCCGCTTTTGCGCGCCACTTCCACCGCGTCGAGGGTGTCGACGAAGGTGGGTTTGCCGCCTTCCTGGAAGGTCTCGACCATTTGCACGACGAGTTTTTTGCCACGTTCGAGCAAGGCTTCGGGCGCATCATCGTGGCGCATGTCCAGCCAGGCCGGTGTGCCGTGACGGCGACCGCGTGGGTCATGGCCCATGTTCGGCGCGCCGCCGAAACCGGCGAGGCGGCCACGGGTCACGGTGCTGGAATGGCCGTCGCCATCCACTTGCAGGGTGGCGCCGATAAACAGGTCCACCGCGTACTGGCCGGCCAGTTGGCAGAACATGCGGTTGGAGCGCATCGAGCCGTCGCGGCCGGTGAAGAACACATCCGGGCGTGCGGCGATGTAGTTTTCCATGCCCAGTTCAGTGCCGAAGCAATGCACGCTTTGCACCCAGCCGCTTTCAATCGCCGGGATCAGCGTGGGGTGCGGGTTGAGGGTCCAGTTGCGGCAGATCTTGCCCTTCAGGCCCAGGGATTCGCCGTAGGTGGGCAGGATCAGTTCGATGGCGGCGGTGTTGAAGCCGATACCGTGGTTGAGCGATTGCACATTGTGTTTTTCGTAGATGCCACGGATCGCCATCATCGCCATCAGCACGTGTACCGGCTTGATGTGACGCGGATCACGGGTGAACAGCGGCTCGATATAGAACGGCTTGTCGGCCACCACCACGAAATCCACCCAACTGGCGGGGATGTCCACGCGCGGCAAGTCGGTGACGTCGTCCACCAATTGGTTGACCTGCACGATCACGATGCCATCGCTGAAGGCAGCGGGTTCGATCAGCGCGGGGGTGTCTTCGGTGCTGGCGCCGGTGTAAATGTTGCCGGCGCGGTCGGCCATGAAGCCGGCCGAGAGCACCACGTTGGGAATCAGGTCCACCACCAGGCGCGCATAGAGTTCGATGTAGGTGTGGATCGCGCCGATTTCCAGCAGGCCGTCTTCCAGCAACTGGCTGATGCGCAGGGATTGGGTGCCGGCGAAGGAGAAATCCAGCTTGCGTGCGATGCCTTTTTCAAACAGGTCCAGGTGCTCGGAACGGCCGACACTGGGCATGATCATGTGCAAATCGTGGAGCTTGGCCGGGTCGGCCTTGGCCAGGGAACGCGAGAGGAAGTCGGCCTGCTTCTGGTTGTTGCCCTCCAGTACCACGCGGTCGCCGGGAAGGATCAAGGCTTCAAGGGCCTCGACGATCTTGTCACTGGGCAACACCGCCCCGTCTGCATACTGCTTGACCAGCCCGAGCCGCCGCTGCTTCTCGTCGCGCCGCCGCGTCCAGCGCGAGTCGGGGGTGATGGTTGTTGTCATGGTTGCTCCACGGGGGGTTGCTGTCGTGGGGCTTTACCTTAGGAGTGATTCGGAAGGCCATCAATCAAGCCCGACGACGGATCATTACGGTGGGAGTAATGAAACTCAAAATGTGGGAGGGGGCTTGCCCCCGATTGCGGTGGGTCAGCTAATAGATATGTGGCTGATACACCGCTATCGGGGGCAAGCCCCCTCCCACATTTGCTCAGTAGCGCCTGTTAGATAGCGGTCCCAATCAAAGACCGATCAGTCCCTATTTGGGACCGCTTTAAAATTCCGGCGAAGGACTGACTTGCTCCAGCGCTCTATCGACCAGCAACTGACCCAACTCTGCCATCTGCTGAATTCCAAGCATGATGGCGCGCTGGGAGGTGTCCAGATCGAAGGCCAGGGTGCAGGTAAGCGCGTTGAGGGAGGACAGGGTTTCGCTGGCGTTGACCAGCAGGGTTTCGGTGTTTTGGTGAGGGTTTACGGTGAAGAGGGGTGGATTGGGGGTAGGTTTGATCATGATTCAAAGCTCCGATATGTGATGGAAACTGCCCTCTTCCGCTTGCACGCGAATGAAGGTGGCAGCTGTGCGCAGGTGTGCAAGACCGGGCATATCGGACCCCGGCAGATCCCGAAGAATCTCCCACGCACAGCCGCCATAACGAGTACAGAGGCATAAAAAACGCCCGTTGAATGGCTATGGGCGTTGGTGCGCCGACATGTAACCGGACTTGCACGTCCGTGTCACCGTTTTTTGCGATGACGGGACGAAGACTAGGCGTGCGGACTTCTCATCACAAGTTCATGCATGGCCCAAAATCTTGCAGGAAAAATCCGAAGCCCCAGCCACACTGATCGTTCCCACGCTCTGCGTGGGAATGCCGCCTGGGACGCTCCGCGTCCCGCCAGTCAGCATACGGGCGACGCAGAGCGTCACGGGATGCATTCCCACGCGGAGCGTGGGAACGATCGGCAGTGGATCTTCATAGGTCTCAAGCTCAGGCCAGGCCGGACTCGGCCAGCAGCGCTTCAAGCCCCATCAGGTCCGGCACCTTTGCCACATGCTCGCCCACCTGCACCGCCGCCAGTTCCAGCGGGCACAGCGGTACGTCCACGTAGCTCAATTCGCTGTCGAGTTTGTACGAGCGCGGAATGCCCTGGATCACCACTGCGATGAACTTAAGCGTCGGCCGCCCGCCCAAGGCGTTCAACACCACGATCCTGGAGCGTTCGCCGGTCACGCTGGCTTCGCCGCACACGGCTTCGAAGCTGATCAAGGGTATGTGCCGATCCCGCCAGGTGACTTGGCGCAGGTACCACGGCGGTGCATCGCTGGCCGGTTCGCCGCGCTGGAAGTCGATCAGTTCGGCCACCGCGACATTCGGCAGGATCAGGTGCCGATCAGCCAACGGCAGCAACAGCCCGGTAAGTTGGCTCGCGCGGTGGTCAAGCATGGGACTTGCTCCAGTAAGCGATGCTCTCGAGCAATACCGACTCCTGGTACGGTTTGCCGAGGTAGTCGTTGACGCCGATGGCCATGGCGCGGTCGCGGTGTTTCTGGCCGGTGCGCGAGGTGATCATGATGATCGGCAGGCGCATCAGGCGCGGGTCGTTGCGCACCTGGATCGCCACTTCAAAACCGTCCATGCGCGGCATTTCGATGTCGAGCAGCATCAGGTCCGGGGTGTGTTCTTCGAGCAGGGCAAGGGCGTCGATGCCGTCCTTGGCGGTCAGCACGTTCATGCCGTTGCGCTCCAGCAGGCGGCTGGTGACTTTGCGCACGGTGACCGAATCGTCCACCACCAGCACCAGCAGCGGGCGCTTTTTCAGCGGGTCGTTGAGGGTCAGTGGCGTGTCCACCGACTGCGCCGGCAACGCCGGTGGCCGCGCGCGGATGTGCGCCAACAGGTCGATAATCAGCACCACGCGCCCATCGCCCAGGATCGTCGCACCGGACAAGCCCTGCACCCCGGCAAACTGCGGCCCCAGGCCCTTGACCACGATCTCGCGCGTCCCTGCCATGGCATCTACATGCACCGCCACATGCCGCTCGTTGCACTGCATCAGCAACACCGGCACCGGCTGGTACTGGCCGAGCAGCTTGGGGCGACTGACGGTGTGCAACAGGTCGCCGAGGTAAAACAGTTCGTAGCGTTGACCGGCGTATTCATAGCGCGGCGGGTCCTGCTGGTAGTGCCCCGCCAATTCATGGGGCAGCACACGCACCAGGCCCTCAATGGTATTGAGCGCAATCGCGTATTGATCGTCCGCGCATTGCACCATCAGGGCCCGATTGACCGACACGGTAAACGGCAGGCGAATCCTGAAATGCACACCCACGCCCGGGATCGAGTCGATCACCATCGAACCGCCGAGCTGGCGCACTTCCTCATGCACCACGTCCATGCCCACGCCGCGTCCGGAAATCTGGGTGATCTTTTCCGCGGTGGAAAACCCCGGTTGCAGGATGAACTGCAGCACGTCGCGGTCGCTGATCTCTTGATCGGGGTCGAGCAGGCCGCGCTTGATCGCCTTGCGGCGCACGGCTTCAAGGGGCACACCGGCGCCGTCGTCGCGCATGTCGAAGACGATATCGCCGCCTTCGTGGGTCAGGTCCAAGGTGATGCGGCCCTTCTCTGGCTTGCCCGCCTGCAGGCGCACCTCGCGGGACTCAAGACCATGGTCGACGGCGTTGCGCAGCATGTGTTCCAACGGCGCCGCCATACGCTCCAGCACGTTGCGGTCCATCTCGCCCTCGGCATTGCCGATCACGAATTCCACGTCCTTGCCCAGCTCATCGGCCACCTGGCGCACGATGCGCTTGAGGCGCGGCAGCATGCGCTCGAACGGCACCATGCGCGTGCGCATCAGGCCTTCCTGCAATTGGGTGTTGATGCGCGCCTGTTGCTGCAACAGGTCGTGGGCGTCCTGGTTGCGGCGTTCGAGGGTTTCCTTGAGGTCGAGCAAGTCGGAGGCGGATTCGGACAGCGCGCGGGACAATTGCTGCAATTGCGAATGGCGGTCCATTTCCAGCGGGTCGAACTCTTCGTAGCCCAGGCGCTCGGCCTCGGCCTGCTGGCGACTGAAAAGACCGCTCTGGGTTTCGCTGTCGAGGCGGCGCAGTTGATCGCGCATGCGCTCGATGGTGGTTTCCACTTCCGTGAGCGCGGTGCGCGCATCGTTGACCTGCTGCTCGATACGGCCACGGAAGATCGAGGTTTCGCCGGCCAGGTTGACCAGGTCGTCGAGCAGTTCGGCGGAGATCTTCACCATGTCGGCAGCCGGATCGACCACCGTCTCCGCCTTACCCGCCGGCAACGCCACCGGTACCACCAGCTCTTCGCCCGGGTGCACCAGGCTCTTGATGCGCTCGATCAGCTTGTCCACCGAGCCCACCGGCAAGCCGCCCGCCACGGCGTCGATCATCTGCGCCAGGCGGTCATGGCAACCCTGCAACAGCGCGAACAGTTCGGGCGACGGCGCCAGCAGCCCGGCGGACAGCCCTTCGTAGAGAAACTCCAGCTCGTGGGCCAGGTCGCCAATCGGGCCGATCTCGACCATGCGTGCGCCACCCTTGAGGGTGTGCAGGTCACGCAGCAGGGTTTCGACCTCCTGGCGGTTGCCGGGCTCGGCCTGCCAGCGCAGCAATGCACTGCCTGAACTGTCGAGAATATCGGCAGCTTCCTCGAGGAAAATATCCAGCAGCTCGGGGTCGGCGCCCGAGGGTTGCGGCGCTGCAACCGGGGCCGTCGGCAGACTGCTCTGGCGCAGTTCGCGCAACCTGGCGACCAGCTCGACACTGTCGCTTAAAGGCTGCTGCCCGTGCAGCTCGTCCAGTTGCAAGGCCAGGCGTTCATGACTGGCCATCAGTGCCTGGGACAGCTCGGTGGAGTAGCTGTAGCGACGGTCCACCAGGCCTTCATAAACGCATTCCAGCTCCTGGGCCAGATCGCCCACCGCGTCGATTTCGGCCATGCGCGCGCCGCCCTTGAGGGTGTGCAAGTCGCGCTGCAACGAGGACAACGGCGCCATGCCCTCGGGCTCCAGCAACCAGCGCTTGAGGGACTGCCCGGCGCTGTCGAGGATATCCACGGCCTCTTCAAGGAAGATGTCGACGATCTCGTCGTCCATCGCGGTGTGCCGGCTCAGTTGCTCGGTCGCGGCGCCCAGCTCGGCGATGCGCGGGGCGCGGTTGCCGTCACGTGTGATCAGGCCGGTGGCGGACGGATCGAGGGCGTCATCGAGCAATTCGCGCAGGGCCTGGACCCGTGCCGGCGCCGGGCTGATTTCCTGCCCGGCTGCCAGTTGGTCGAGCATGGTGATCAACGCTTCATGGGCCTGCTCGGCCTCATGGAAAAACCGTTCGCTGACCGCCAGGCTGCTCTCTTCCACCGCGCCATACAGGTCGAGCAAGGCTTCGCACAGTTGATCGATAGGGTGCAGGTCGGCGAGGTGCGCGCCCTCGCCCAGGGTGGTCAGTTCGTCCAGCAGCGCGGTGAGCTCCTGGCGCTCGCCGGGGTGTTGCTGCCAGCGACGCAGCAGGCTTTCGGCGTCGAGCAGGATGTCCATGCCCCGGGCCAGGAAGTTGGTGATCAGGTGCGGATCGCGCTTGACGTGCGGGCCGGTGCTGGGGCCGTTGAGCAGTGCTTCAAGCTGTTGGTCCAACAGGCTTTGGGTGCGCTTGATCAAGTCCGCCGCGCCCTTGATCGGCGCCAGGGGATGGCTGTCCAGTTCACGCAGCCCGCGCTGGAACACGCTTTCGGCTTCCAGCAGCAGCTCGACTTCATCCAGGTCCAGCGGCAGGCGATGGGCCTTGTATTCGCGGGTCAGGTGGTCGAGGGGACGCGCCAGTTCGGCCATCGGCAACACGCCGGCCATGTAGGCGCTGCCCTTGAGGGTGTGCAGGGCGCGTTGCAGTTCATCACTGACCTGCAACGGCATGTGTTCGGCGGCCTGTTGCAGGAAGTGGTTGAGGCTGTCCAGATGGCTCTGGGCTTCGTTGCGGAAAATCTCCAGCAGCATCGGGTCGTGCGGCTCGACAACCGCTACCTGGGCGCCGCTGGCGCACCCGTGGGCGCGGGCAGCGAGGGCGTCGACCTCATCGC
>NZ_CVTX01000101.1:0-37241 GCF_900005715.1 Pseudomonas sp. 34 E 7 | reverse complement strand
TGAGCTGGTCTAATAGTCCCGGACACCTCAATAGGTGAAACTACACCTATTGAGGAGTATTCCATGACCAAGAAGTACAGAAAATTCGACGCCGCTTTCAAGCTAAGAGTCTGCAAGATGATTGTTGACCAAGGCCTGAGCGTGAACTCCGTTTGTACCGATTTAGACTTGAGTGACACTGCCGTGCGCCGCTGGGTCCAGCAGTACCAAGCCGAGCAGTTAGGTGGTACAGGGATTGGTAAACCGTTAACCAGCGAGCAACAGCGTATTCGTCAGCTTGAGCAGCAGATCCGCGAGCTGAAGACTGACAACGATATATTAAAAAAAGCTACGGCCTTCTTTGCCCGCGAATTGAAGTGATCCACCAATTGGTTCACCAAATGCAATGCAAGGCCTACCCGGTAATACGTATCTGCCGGGTTTTGCGGATCAGCCGTTCGGGGTTCTATGAAGCTCGTCAGCGGTCTTTTAAGCCAAAAGCTGTCTGTCCGGTTGCAGCTCAGGTCAAAGCTACGTTCATGACCAATGAGCACTGTTATGGCAGTCGTCGGGTGATGAAAGCACTGCGTAGCGATGGCGTATCCATTGGGCGGCACAAGGTCCGTCGGCTGATGAAACAACAGGATTTACGCCCGATCTGGAAGCGCAAGTTCGTTCATACCACCAACAGTAATCATAATTTCCCGGTAGCTGAGAACCTGCTCAACCGCCAGTTTAACCCCGAGCAGATCAACCAATCATGGGTTGCTGACATCACTTATATTCGCACTCGAAGCGGCTGGCTGTACTTGGCGGCTGTCATGGATTTGTATTCACGCAAGATCGTAGGCTGGTCCATGGCTCCGCATATGCGCGCAGAGTTGGTGTGCAGTGCTATGCAACTAGCCATCACACAGAGACAGCCTAAACCGGGTCTGATCGCGCACTCAGATCGGGGCAGCCAGTATGCAGGCGCTACTTACCAAGCCATGCTGACACGACATGGCTTGCGCTGCAGCATGAGCCGCAAGGGCAACTGCTGGGACAACGCAGTCATGGAACGTTTCTTCTTGAACCTGAAGATGGAGCGTGTTTGGAGGAAGGACTATGCCAATCATGATGAAGCAATCAGGGACGTCACGGATTACATTGTGCGGTTCTACAATGAACGACGAATGCATTCATCGTTAGACTATTTGCCGCCCAATCAGTACGAGCGGCAAACAGCCTGAAAACACCGATTGAGGTGTCCGGAAAAAGTTGACCACCTCAAGCCCCCTCCCACATTTTGATCTACATTTTGTCAGTTCAGTACGGGAGCGCCGGCTCTCTGGGCCTTGCGGCGACTGGCTACAAACAGCCCCGCCAACACCACCAGCAAGCTCAGAACGCCCGTCGCGATGATTTCGACCCGATGGGCTTCCTGGAACAGCATGATGGTCAATGTACCCACGATAAACACCATCACCGCGTAGGTCAGGCCCGGGAACAGCCACATCTTGAAGACAATCTTCTCACCCGCCGCCGCACGCTTCTGACGCATGCGCAGTTGCGACACTGCAATCACCAGGTACACCAGCAGGGCAATGGCGCCGGAACTGGCCAGCAGGAATTCAAAGACCGCCGCCGGTGCCACATAGTTGGCAAATACCGCCAGGAACGCAGCGCCGGTGGACAGCAGCACCGCCCAGTAAGGCGTACCGCTTTTATTGGTGCGCTTGGCCACAGCCGGGGCATCACCACGACGACCCAGGGAGAACAGCATGCGCGAGGCGGTGTACAGCGCCGAGTTGAGGCAACTGGTCACGGCAACCAATACCACCAGGTCGACGATCAGCTTGGCGTTCGGAATGCCCATGCGCTCGAGCACGGTCTGGTAGGAACCCACTGCAGCCAGTGTCGGATCGTTCCACGGCACCAGGGACACGACGATGAAGATCGACAAGAGATAGAACAAACCAATCCGCCAGATCACCGAGTTGGTGGCCTTGGTGATTTGCTGGCCGGGATTCTTCGACTCCGCGGCGGCAATGGTGACGATCTCAGTGCCCATGAACGAGAACATGGTGGTCAGGATCGCCGCCAGCACCGCGCCCATGCCGTTCGGCATAAAGCCTTGGGTGTCGAACAGGTGCGATACACCGCTGACCTGGCTGGTGGGCAGCAAGCCGAAAATCGCCGCCAGGCCGAGGATAACGAAGCCCACGATCGCCACGACCTTGATCAGCGCAAACCAGAACTCGAACTCACCGTAGTTCTTCACACTGAACAGGTTGGTCGCGGTCAGCAGCAAGGTAATGATCAGGGTAAAGGCCCAGATCGCCACGTCGGGGAACCAGGCATGCAGGATGGTCGCCGCCGCGTTGGCTTCCAGCGGAATCACCAGCACCCAGAACCACCAGTACAACCAGCCGATGGTAAAGCCGGCCCAGTGGCCGATTGCGCGGTCGGCGTAAGTCGAGAATGAGCCTGTGTCCGGCGACGCAACCGCCATCTCGGCAAGCATGCGCATCACCAGTACCACCAGCGTACCGGCAGCCGCATAGGCCAGCAGTACGGCCGGGCCGGCGGCGGCAATCGCGTGGCCGGAGCCGACAAACAAACCGGCACCGATAACACCGGCAATCGACAGCATGGTGACATGCCGCGGTTTGAGCCCCTGTTCGAGGTCATTGGAGCTTTGCGTACTACTCATTGACACACCTTTGCGAGGAATTGCGAAAACGGTTCGCCGGGCCTGCGGTCTTTCTCGTGAAAAGAAACCAACAGGGCGTTCTTTATTTTTTACGCAAGATTTGCGCCAAAATGTAACAAAGGCACAGTTGACGTGGGCTGTAGGAAAATTCAGTAATGAGCGCAAGTCTTTGAGAACAATGGCATTCCGCTATAGCGTTACCGTGCGACTCACCTTGCAGACGGACAGGTGCACCAAAAACACACACAGAAAGTGCGTGACGCTCCATTAAAGCGCTGATAAGCGCCGTTTGCCCGGTTAACCCTTCCAACACCTGCCCAAAGCTGGCACCATCGCGCCCTTTTTTACGCGAAGCCTGTAGATGCTCCGGGTTCAAACGTCTGTTCGGTTGTAGATGGCGCGACACGCCGCTGTGCCGATGCGACACCCTGCCGCAGACCACCCGTTAACCGTCCGCAGCGCTGTTGGCTGTCATCCAAACGCTATGCTAGCTTGGCGCCTCGCCAGGAAGGCGGCCCAACAGCGAAGATCGCAACGAACACAATGAGGACCGCACATGGCCGAGGCCACGCCCGCGCTTGAAATCCGCAACTTGCATAAACGCTATGGTGAGCTGGAGGTACTCAAAGGTATCTCGCTGACCGCTCGCGACGGCGATGTGATCTCGATCCTGGGTTCCTCCGGCTCCGGCAAGTCCACCTTCCTTCGCTGCATCAACCTGCTCGAAAACCCGCACCAGGGGCAGATCCTGGTGGCCGGTGAAGAACTCAAGCTCAAGGCCGCGAAAAACGGCGAATTGTTTGCTGCCGACGGCAAGCAGATCAACCGCCTGCGCAGCGAAATCGGTTTTGTGTTTCAAAACTTTAACCTGTGGCCGCACATGAGCATCCTCGACAACATCATCGAGGCGCCTCGCCGTGTACTCGGCCAGAGCAAGGCCGAGGCGACAGAAGTGGCCGAAGCCCTGCTGGCCAAGGTCGGCATCGCTGACAAGCGTTACGCCTACCCGGCGCAACTGTCCGGTGGCCAGCAACAACGCGCCGCCATTGCGCGAACGCTGGCCATGCAGCCTAAAGTCATTCTGTTCGATGAGCCGACGTCGGCGCTTGACCCGGAAATGGTCCAGGAAGTACTTAATGTGATCCGCGCGCTGGCCGAAGAAGGCCGCACCATGCTGCTGGTCACCCACGAAATGGGCTTCGCCCGCCAAGTGTCCAGCGAAGTGGTGTTCCTGCACCAGGGCTTGGTCGAAGAGCAAGGATCGCCACAGCAGGTGTTCGACAACCCGCTTTCGGCGCGCTGCAAACAATTCATGTCCAGCAACCGCTAACGGAGCAACATGCATGCAGACCTATAAAAAATTCCTTCTGGCCGCGGCCGTCTCGATGGCATTCAGCGCCACGGCCATGGCGGAAACCTTGAAGATGGGGATCGAAGCGGCCTACCCGCCCTTCAACAATAAAGACGCCAGCGGCAATGTCGTCGGTTTCGACAAGGACATCGGCGACGCCCTGTGCGCCAAGATGAAAGTCGAGAAGTGCGAAGTGTATGTGTCCGACTGGGACGGCATCATCCCGGCCCTGAACGCCAAGAAGTTCGACTTCCTGGTGTCCTCGCTGTCCATCACCGATGAGCGCAAGCAGGCCGTCGACTTTACCGACCCGTACTACTCCAACAAGCTGCAGTTCATTGCGCCCAAAGCCACGGCGGATTTCAAGACCGACGCCGCCTACCTCAAGGGCAAGGTGATCGGTGCACAACGTGCAACGCTGGCCGGTACCTACCTGGAAGACAAGCTGCCCGACACCGAGGCCAAGCTGTATGACACTCAGGAAAACGCCTACCTCGACCTGACGTCCGGCCGCCTCGACGGCATCCTGGCCGACAAGTACGTGCAGTACGAATGGCTCAAGAGCAAAGACGGTTCGGCCTATGAATTCAAGGGCGACCCGGTTGTGGAGAGCGACAAGATCGGCATCGCCGTACGCAAGGGCGACCCGCTGCGCGAGCGCCTGAACAAAGCCCTGGCAGAGATCAAGGCAGACGGCACCTACAAGAAGATCAACGACAAGTACTTCCCGTTCAGCATCGAATGATCTGAACGGCCTGCCCGGCGCGCTCACCTGAGCGCGTCGGCTTTCAGCAATACCTGCCGCGATATGAAAACACCATGAATTTCGATCTCTACGGATTCGGCCCGGCGCTTGCCGCCGGCGCGCTGATGACCGTCAAACTGGCGCTCACGGCCCTGTGCCTGGGGCTGGTGCTGGGTCTGGCCGGGGCCCTGGCCAAGACTTCACCGTACAAGCCGCTGCAATGGCTGGGCGGTACCTATTCGACCATCGTTCGCGGTATTCCCGAATTGCTGTGGGTGCTGCTGATTTATTTCGGCACCGTCAACCTGATGCGTGCCCTCGGGGAGTTCTTTGGTAACCCCGACCTTTCCCTGAGCGCCTTTGCCGCCGGGGTCATCGCCCTGGGCCTGTGCTTTGGCGCCTACGCCACGGAAGTGTTCCGTGGCGCGATCCTCGCCATTCCCAAGGGCCACCGCGAAGCCGGTGTGGCATTGGGACTGTCGAAATTCCGGATTTTCACGCGACTGATCATGCCGCAGATGTGGCGCATCGCCCTGCCGGGCCTGGGCAACCTGTTCATGATCCTGATGAAGGACACTGCGCTGGTGTCAGTGATCGGCCTGGAAGAAATCATGCGCAACGCGCAGATCGGCGTGACCGTGACCAAGCAGCCGTTCACCTTCTTCATGGTCGCCGCATTCATGTACCTGGGCCTGACCGTACTGGCCATGACCAGCATGCACTTCCTGGAAAAACGCGCCGCCCGCGGCTTTGCAAGGAGCGCCCAATGAGCGGTGACTACAGCTGGCTGTCGCATTTCGACCTGGGCCTGAACTGGGCCGTAATCATCAAGTGGCTGCCTAAATTGGCCCAGGGCGCAACCCTGACCCTGGAGCTGGTGGCGATCGCCGTGATTGCCGGCCTGTTGCTGGCGATCCCGCTCGGCATCGCTCGGTCTTCGCGCCGCTGGTACGTGAGCGCCCTGCCCTATGGCTACATTTTCTTCTTCCGTGGCACGCCGCTGCTGGTGCAGTTGTTCCTGGTCTATTACGGCCTGGCGCAGTTCGACGCCGTGCGCCACAGCTTCATGTGGCCCTACCTGCGCGACCCGTTCTGGTGCGCCACGGCCACCATGACCCTGCACACCGCCGCCTATATCGCTGAAATCCTGCGCGGTGCGATCCAGGCCATTCCCCCGGGCGAGATCGAAGCCGCTCGCGCCCTGGGCATGTCCAGGCCCAAGACGCTGTTCTACATCATCCTGCCCCGCGCCTCGCGTATCGGCCTGCCGGCCTATAGCAACGAAGTGATCCTGATGCTCAAGGCCAGCGCACTGGCCAGCACCGTGACCTTGCTGGAACTGACCGGCATGGCTCGGACCATCATCGCGCGCACCTACCTGCCGGTGGAGATCTTCTTCGCGGCCGGGCTGTTCTACCTGTTGATGGCCTATGTGCTGGTGCGCGGTTTCAAACTCCTGGAAAAATGGCTGCGCGTCGATGCGTGCCAAGGACGTTGAGGCACGCTTCCAGGCACTGGATGCGTTTCTGATCGAGCACCAGGGGCTGTGGCGACCACGGCCCTTCACCCACCTGCAATTACCCTGGGAAACCGAGCATCGCGCGTTATCCCAGTGGCTACGCCAGCGCTCGCTGGACGACGCCGAAGCCAGTCACAATCATCCCCACGACCTGCCGGCGCCCGCGCCTTTTCCACAACTGGCGGCTCAGGCGCTGCGCCTGGGCACTGTGGATAAGTTGCCGACCCAAGCGCTTGCACCCGCTCGCCATCGCCTGAATGTCGACGTTCCGGGGCGTAAATGGCAACAGATCGAAGCCTTCGGCGCCGCCCTGAATTTTGCCGTAACGCCCAACCACTGGCTGGACTGGTGCGCCGGCAAAGGCCACCTCGGCCGCCGCCTGCTGCTACCCGGCCAACACGCGACCTGCCTGGAATATGATCCGGCCCTGATCGCCTCGGGCAAAGCCTTGAGCGATCACCACGGCTTGCCCGTCACCCATCGCCTGCAAGACGTGATGGCGGAGGTCACGATCAACTCCGAACACACGCCAGTCGCCCTGCACGCCTGTGGCGACCTCCACATGCGCATGCTGCAACTGGCCAGCGCTGCCGGCTGCAAACAACTGGCGCTGGCACCGTGCTGCTATAACCGCATCAACGCCGACCGCTATCAAGCGCTGTCCGCGACCGGGCGCGCCTCTGCCCTGCAGCTGTCAATCGATGACCTGGGCCTGCCGCTGAGCGAAACCGTCACCGCCGGCAACCGCGTACGCCAGCAACGCGATATCTCCATGGCCCGGCGCCTGGGCTTTGACCGCCTGCAACGACAACTGCGCGGATGCGACGACTACCTGCCCACGCCCTCCCTGCCCGCCAAATGGCTGGATAAATCTTTCGCTGAATATTGTCGGGAGCTGGCACGCCTCAAGGGTTTATCCACAGGTGATCAAGATTGGCTCGCGCTGGAAGCCCATGGCTGGCGGCGCCTGGCCGAAGTACGAAACCTGGAATTGGTCAGAGGCCTGTTTCGTCGCCCGCTGGAATTATGGCTGGTGCTGGATCGGGCCCTGTTCCTGATGGAGCAGGGTTACAACGTCGAGCTGGGCAGCTTCTGTGAACCGAGCCTCACGCCACGCAACTTGATGGTGCTGGCCCAGCGCGATTAAGGGGCAAAAATTCCTACAGCGCCCTGTGGATAACTCTGTTGATGAATTCTTTACGAAGGCTGTAACCATCAGCGCTACAGACCAAAAGCAGCACCGGTCATTTTTTGTTCACAAAATAAAACGCACACAAAACAGGCAGTTGCAGCGTGTTGAGAACGCCTCCACAAAATGGCTGTTATGTGACGCCTGTTACTAACCGATTGTGCATAAGCATCTGGGCTAAACCGTATAAACCGCACTTTCACGCGGTTTTTTTCGATGCCTTCAGCAGCAGGCACAGCGCATCGATGTCGTCACTGGCGAGCCGCTTCGTCACGTTATCCAAGGGGTCTGCCGCAGAGGCCAACGCCTCGTTGATCGCCACGTCGCGGTGAACTTCAAACGGCTCATTGCCGAGGCGATGTTGGAGCGCCTCGACCATGTCCAGGCTGAACGCACTGCTTTCATCCACCTGGTTAACCACCACGTGCAAGGCAGGTGGGCACTGGCGTTCAAGGTGCGGCGTAAGCAGCGTATCCAACTGATCCAGCGTGACAAGGCACGCAGCGTCCGGCTGCACGACCACCAACACCACATCGGCAACGCTCAGCGCTTGATGGAAATACACGTTATTACCGGCGGGCGTATCGATAATCACCGTCTGCCGCTCGCTCAAGCCCAAGGCCCCAAGACGTCGCGCCAGCCAAGCGGGCTCCTGCTTGAGCCAACGCTCCAGGCTCTCCTGCTGCTGGACATCGATATCGCCGAAAGTAATCACCCGGCACCCGGCAAAACCCAACTGCTGCAGCGGGACCCATTGCCCATGCTCCAGGCTGGTGCGCCCGATACCCGGCAATGTGCAACTGACGCCAAAGTGGTGATGCAAGGCATTCTGCGGGTCCAGATCCAGCGCCACCACCGACTCTCCATGACGCTGCAAACCGCTGCTCAACGCCGTCACCAGCGTGCTGCGACCCACACCGCCATTGATAGACACCAGTGCCACTATTTTTGGACGCAACACAGGGCTCTCCAGCGGCTGGACAGGTTGAAGAGATTCTTGAGGGATAGTGCCGAAAAAATGCATTCGCGCATTGATGCCGTCGGCATCACGGATGACGTCCTTGCCGAATAACGCCAGGATTTCTCTGCCAAGCCCCATTACCTGCTCCTCACGACGCAACCTAAGACGTGAAGCTCGGCAAGCGCGGGTACTTACCGCAGGTCTTATTATCAGTCGCCCTTGTGTGGGGCATTCTGTGACAACAGGGTGGCGAGTGTCATTATTTTGGTGCTATTGGCGATAGAATTTTGGATGAACGGTAAATGGTCAATTTTATGACCTTCCTTGGTGTATTTGTCTGTGCGGGTTTTCAGGCGGTGAACATGTGGAAAAAACACGGCGATCGCGAAAAACCACAGGGTTTGCAAAAATAGTCAGAATTCAGGGGTTTACAGAACCTTTTCAGTCGCTATAATCGTCGCCCTAACACGCCGGTATAGCTCAGTTGGTAGAGCAACTGACTTGTAATCAGTAGGTCCCGGGTTCGACTCCTGGTGCCGGCACCATATCTCAAAGCCCCGAAATGCGGGGCTTTGTGGTTTCTGGGGTTTGGAAAAGCTTGAAAATTTGATGTGCCGTTTTCGTCAAAACGTCCACAAAACGTCCACATTCATTTTATTCTTCGGTTTTTCAGACGCTGCCAAGCAGATGCTGAAGGCCTCGTAAGCACTTCCCCGATCCCAATTGCGACGCCAAGAATTTCCGCAGTCTCTCCCCAGTCTTCATGGTTCGTCGAACCATTTGCCAAAATCCCACCTTTCGTAAGATCCGCACGGACGCTATCCGCCAGCTGATAAAAACGAACTATCTGTGCAGCCTCACCTGAAGACAACGCCCCCAGACGAGACAAATTCGCTTGGTAAACCCGGTTGTAGTTCTCGCCATTAGGAAGCGCGAAACTGAACTCCTTTTCGTCCAACGACTCCAGCTGAGCTTGAGAGAGATCGGCCAGATGTTTTTCCATTAATTTTAGATTTTGCAGGTAATGCCGCCTTTCTACCATCTCAATCAGTGCTGATACCTCCGCAAGAAGGGATGCCCTAACACTTGCACGCTCTTTACGCACCTGCATATGCCAAAGCACAACCGGACCGCTCACCCCCGCTAGGCCTGAAGCAAGCGATACACATACGGTCGTCCATTGAATCCCTTCAAGCATGTTTTTCAACCTCTGTAGGTTCAACTTTCGATAAGGGATTCAAGTGGATCACCTCCAATAAATGCCCTGGACTGAAATGCGCATAGTTTATGGTCATAGCCAACAACGCATGTCCCAATCGCTGCAATGTCAGGATATCGCCTCCATTCATCATGTAATAGCTGGCAAACGTGTGTCGCAGCACATGCGTCAACTCCTTTGACCCAGCCCTTGGTGGCAAGCAGCTTTTAAAATCCATCACGCCAAGGCTCGGCGTTCATAAGATCGAGAGAGACCATCGCTCGGATCATTCGAAATTCCTTTAGGCGCTGAGTACGGGATGTAACGCCAGCCGACCTCAATCATGTCTGGTCGGATAAACTGCTGGCACATAGGAAGTATCTGGGGGCGAATAACGAGACCGCTATGTCCAGCACAATATCCATTGCGGGTATGCCGGATAATTCCAAAAAAATCGTAGGCCGTAGCATCAACCGCTGCGGTAATCGCCCTCCAGCAAAGCCCAGTGCAATCTTCTAATTTCAAAACTGTAAATGAATTGTTCCTCAGTAAAATTGGAACAATTGATCATGCTAAACCTTAGAAAATCCTTACGTTTTCTGCATGAAGTAATAAGTCTGCTAACCGCCCTCATTGCGATTCATGGCGCACTTTCTCCTGCTACACCCATCCCCCACTATGTGTTTATTTTCGTTCAATCGCCCTCATGCGCACTCCAGAAGCCAACATCACCTGCCACATTGCCAAAAACGCAAACCTTGTAGAAACGACTTTTTGGAGGCGGCAGGGCTAACAACCCGCTCGTCCTCCATACAAATTGAATTCCGCCATTTGCTCATTCAAGACACGGGCAGGCTCAATGAATCAGAGGGTTTATCTATTGACGCAGCGAATGAGAGCGGTCTGCTTTGGATACGAAAACAGATAGATGCTGGACGCACCACTCGCTAAACCGTATAGCAGATAGCTACACGCGCATAGATATCAGCTACACACGGACGTACGATCCCTCGTGAGGCCCCCCATGATCCGAAAATTAAACGTTAGATCTCTCAAATGACAGATCACATCAAGCGAATCACTGAGGCATCTCAAAGGTATCCACCATGAAAAATCACAAAGCAAAAGTTTGACGCACTAACGCGAACCCCTCTGTTTTTTACAGCACCGCAGACACCGCTTCCTTGGAGAATTGATCACTCTGCGCCTAGGAAAATCCTGGAATTTTCCACGCTAGCCGAATGCCAGCAACTGCGCGCTATGTATCCGTCATCGACAGATTGAACCAGCCCACGATTTGATTGGAACTACGGCGGACTCTTGAGCCCCTGAACCTAACCTCTGTTGTTTGATAACCTATATGTTTTACTGATGGGCTGAGAGTTGTAGCTCGAGGCTACAGGCTTCACCTGAGACGTAGAGGCTGAAAGCGGTGATAGACACTAGTCTGGTGGCGAAGCTAAGGGCTGAGAATGCAAGATTGGTTGCCTTGCTGGATGCTCATGGCATCGAATGGCGCCCGTCTGCTGAGCCAGTCAAGATAGCGATTATCCAAGCAGAACAATCACAGCCACTCGATACTGATGGAAAGCTTGCCCTATTCCGAAGCTTGTTTCGTGGTAGGACGGACGTTTATCCAATCCGCTGGGAAAGCAAGGCAGGCAAATCAGGATACGCACCCGCTTGCGCAAACGAATGGAGGCCTGGCGTTTGTGAGAAGCCCCGAATTAAATGTGGCGACTGCGGTAACCGCCAGCTGCTTCCGCTTACCGATGAGGTGGTCTATCGCCATCTGGCGGGCGAAGTGGTCGTTGGTATCTACCCCCTACTCTCTGATGACACTTGCTATTTTTTGGCGGTCGACTTCGATGAGGCCGAATGGCGTGATGATTCCAAAGCTTTTCTGCAGTCATGCCATGAGCTGAACGTCCCGGTGGCGCTGGAGATATCGCGCTCAGGCCAAGGGGCTCATGGCTGGATTTTCTTTGAGCGTAATGCTCCTGCCTGCGATGCGCGCCGCCTCGGTGCTGCAATCATCAGTCATGCCTGTGAGCGCACCCGCCAGTTGGCGCTCAGCTCCTATGATCGACTGTTTCCAAACCAGGACTATATGCCCAAAGGCGGCTTTGGAAATCTCATCGCGCTCCCTTTACAAAAGCGGGCCAGGGCCCAAAACAATAGCGTTTTTGTAGACGACTCGCTTGAGCCTCATCCTGATCAATGGGCCTTCCTGGCATCGATTCAGCGCATGAGTCCAGAAGATATCCAGCCCGTTATTATCCAGGCGATGGGTAATCGGGACCCTCTAGGGGTCGCCTATGTCGATGACGAAGGTGATGCAGAACCTTGGAAAGATCGTGAATCGAGATCACGTAAATTTACATGCCCGTTGCCTGCTGCTGTCAACATCACGCAGGCTAACTTAATTTACTTTGAAAAGTCGGAATTGCCACAGCCATTGGCAAACAAGCTTGTCCGGCTCGCGGCCTTTCAAAATCCTGAGTTCTACAAAGCTCAAGCTATGCGCATGTCAGTGTGGAACAAACCAAGGATTATCGGCTGCGCCCAGAACTTCCCCAAACATATTGCGTTACCACGTGGCTGTCTGGATGCTGCGCTGGAGCTTTTAGAGGAAAACGGGGTTACCCCTATTCTTAAAGACGAACGCTTCGCGGGCGACCCCATTGACGTGAGCTTTCTCGGGATACTGCGTTCTGACCAAGAGGCTGCTGTCAGCGCAATGTTAAGTCATGACACCGGTATCCTCTGCGCACCGACAGCTTTCGGTAAAACGGTGAGTGCTGCTGCGTTGATTGCCGCACGCGGCATTAACACGTTGGTCCTTGTGCATCGGACGGAACTGTTAAGGCAGTGGCAAGAGCGCTTGCAGGCGTTCTTGAGAGTCGGCAATGGTGTCGTTGGTACTCTTGGGGGCGGAAAAGCGAAGCTTACCGGCATCATCGACATTGCCGTAATGCAGTCGTTATCGCGAAAAGGCGAAATCAGCGATCAGGTAAAAAACTACGGCCAGATCATTGTTGATGAGTGTCATCACCTATCAGCAGTGTCATTCGAGGCACTACTGAGGAGCGCAAGCGCGCGGTACGTACTTGGACTCACAGCAACCCCAGTGCGCCGAGATGGGCAGCAGCCCATTATTTTCATGCAGTGCGGACCGATCCGACATTCTGCTGCTCGACCCGCGAGTGCGCCCCATGACTTATCTGTCATACCTCGCTTACTGCCCAAACCAATAGTGGTCCCCGACGGCGTTGGTATTCAGGACGTTTTTCGGCGTCTAGCCGACGACTCTGAGCGGACAGCCAATATCGTCTCGGAGATTGAGCTGGCGTACAACGACGGTAGAAAAATTCTAGTGCTAACGGAGCGGACGGAACATGTGGATGCCCTTGAATTAGAATTGCAGCAGCGCGTACATAACCTTTTCACGCTGCATGGGCGAGTGTCTAAGAAACAGCGGATTTCCCGTATGCATGAGCTTGAGTCCCTTCCTCCTGATGCTCCACGAGTGCTGTTGGCAACAGGAAAACTAGTAGGTGAGGGCTTCGATCATCCGCCGCTAGACACGCTGGTGCTGGCAATGCCCATTTCATGGAAGGGTATCCTTCAGCAATATGCGGGACGATTGCATCGAACGCATGCCGATAAGGCCGACGTGCGAGTGATCGACTTCGTTGACGAGGGTAATGTCGCGCTGCTGAGGATGTGGGAAAAGCGCCAGGCGGGTTATAAAGCGATGGGCTACCGCATTGCTGATTCCATGGCCACCATGGACCTACTCTAACTTTAACTTGGTTGACAATTGGCACATCAATGGCCCCACTTTCATAGACGAACAACCGGACGCTGTGGAGTCGACTCATGCCCTTCGCCACCGAGTGGGCTTAACCGTTGCTACCGCCGATTTCGGTGCTACAGGCTCACCTCAAGCGCTTTATGCTAAATTATGAACTGACAATAATTATGGCGTATTCATAAAGAGGGGTAATTGTATGAGCAGCATATTTCAGCGCCCTGAATTGGCTGAATCGATGGCAAATCAGCTTCTGAATCCAGGCGTGCTTGATGAAGGCTTACGCTCAGGCCTTTTTTGTCTGGCCTGCGCCGCACAGGTAAAACAACGTTTCTAAGAAATGACCTGATCCCGGCTCTGCAAGCAGCAGGCGCCCTGGTGATCTACGTCGACCTCTGCAGTGACACGCTAGCCAACCCCGGCAACGCTCGTACACAACGCTATCTACAAAACCCTGAAAGAATTGCAAACCCCAGGCTCTGCGGCACTGGAGATACTCAAGCGCGTCAGCAACGTTGACCTGGGTGCAGCGGGATTCAAGTTTGGTTTCAAGCTCGACAACATCGGTAATGTAGACGGCCCGACATTGGCTCAAGCATTGGCAGAGACGGTCGACCAGGCGAAGACCGACCTCGTGTTGATCATCGACGAAGTGCAACACGCCATTTCTTCCGACGACGGAAACCAGTTGCTCCTTGCACTCAAGGCTGCGCGTGATGCGATCAACCCACGCCCTGACACGCCGGGCTATTTCCTCTTTATCGGTACCGGCTCTCACCGGGCACAACTCAGTGAGTTGACCGCCAAACGCAATCAAGCATTTTCCGGCGCCACGTCCGCCGCGTATCCGCTGTTGAACGGTGATTACGTTGAGTTTCTGCTCAATCGCCTTGCTATGACGGTGAGGAAAGAAAAGCTCCCCTCTCTCAAAGTTGCCATTGATGCATTCAACACCTTGGGAAATCGACCCGAGGAAATGCTCAAAGCCCTGCGCCAACTCATGCAGCAGGAGGGTGATTCCGACCTTTTCTTACCGGTGATAGCCAGCACCCTGCGTTCGGCGGCGGCAAATATTGAGCTTGAAAAAGTCGAACAACTGGGCAGCCTGGCACAGGCGATTTTCAACAAAATCGCTGCAACTGAAGGTGATGCCCGAGGAATATTTTCCATCGATGCTGCGGCTGAATATTCAAAAATGGTCGGCCGCGAGGTGCGGGTTGAAGAGATCCAACCGGTGGTGATCGCGCTGGTGGCAGAGAACATCATCATGCGCCGCGGCCATGGGATTTATGCGATTACGGATCAGTTTGTTCAGGAGATTTGGTTGGAGGAGCGGGCGTTGATTGAGGGGTGTTAGGGAGCGCTGAGAATAAATCTGGCGCAAAATCAAGCGAACAGCAGTGCCAGCCGGCTTCGCAGAATTACCGTCCGCGAAGTCGTTCTAGGCTTCGCAGATGGATGACAGCTTTTCAGCGCTCATTCCCCCTACGACTCAATCAATAACGACGCACTCAATTGCGCCCGACACACCTCCAAAATCTCATCCGCCAACGCCGAATCATCCGGACAAGCACGCGACAACATAATCGCGCCCACCGCCCTCGCCAGTAGATCAATCATTTTCGCCCGCGCCTCTTCCGGCGCCTCATCCGGGCCAGTCGGACATTTTTCGCCGAGCGTCTGCAACAAGCGTTCGATGCCTCCAGCAAAGGCCGACTTCAACTCCCCCGACTGACGCGCCGCGTCACCGCACAACGCCGCCATGGTGCAGCCCGTCGCACGGCCGTCGCGATGTTCCCTGGACACGTATAGGTCGATGAAGTCCTTCACGCTCAATTGTTCAGCGCCGGCCAGGGATTGCGCGAGGCTGTTGGCCGAAGCTTCGGCCATCAGGTCGGCCTTGGAGCCGAAGTGTTTGTAGAAGCCGCCATGGGTGAAGCCGGCGGCGGCCATCAGGTCGGCCACGCCGACGCCGTCAAAGCCGCGCTCGCGAAACACGACTGACGCCGTTTCGACGATGTGCTCCCGGTTTGCCTGGGCCTGGGCCTTGGATACGCGCATGTTCGATTCCTCTCTACCGCTGGATGCATTGGCCAATGATACATAGATGTCGTTCATAATCAAAACCGTTGACAGTTTAGATTTCGATCATCATCCTAATAACCAGCGGTATGACCTTCCTCCAAACGCACGGAAATCTCCGTCCCTGACCAAAGAGCTGACATCATGACTACTCGCCCTACCGTTCTCATCACTGGCGCTTCCACTGGCATCGGCGCGGTTTATGCCGAGCGTTTCGCCCAACGCGGGCATGATCTGGTGTTGGTCGCCCGCGATCACTCTCGCCTGGAAACGCTCGCCGCGACCCTGCGCGACAAACACAACGTCGCCATCGATGTGCTCCAGGCCGACCTGACGCAACTCAGCGACCTGCACGCCGTCGAAGCGCGCCTGCGCGATGACGCGCGCATCGGTATCCTGGTCAACAATGCCGGCGCCGCACAATCGGGCACGTTTATCGAGCAAAGCACTGACAGCGTTGCGCAACTGGTGGCCCTCAACACCACCGCGCTGGTGCGGCTCGCGAGCGCCATCGCGCCACGCCTGGCCAAGGCAGGTGAAGGCTCGATCATCAACATCGGTTCGGTGGTGGGGCTGGCGCCTGAGTTCGGCATGTCGGTGTATGGGGCGACCAAGGCGTTTGTGCTGTTCCTGTCCCAAGGACTGAGCCTGGAACTGTCGCCTCAGGGTGTTTATGTGCAGGCCGTACTGCCCGCCGCGACCCGCACGGAGATCTGGGATCGCGCCGGTATCGACATCAACACCTTGAGCGAAATCATGGAAGTGGATGCGCTGGTGGATGCCGCACTGCTCGGCTTCGACCGTCGCGAACCAGTGACCATTCCCGCGCTGCAGGACGGCGAGCGTTGGGATGCGCTGCAAACCGCGCGTCAGGGGCTTTTGGCGCAGATCAAGCAGTCCACCGTGGCGCAGCGCTATCTACCATGAAGGCATTTTTTATCGATCGCTACGGCAAGCAAGACGGAATGATTGGCCATGTACCTGACCCTGCGGTCGGTGTGCATGACGTGCTGATCCAGGTGCATGCAGCAAGCGTGAACCCGCTGGACTCCAAGATCAGCACGGGGGAGTTCAAACTGATCCTGCCCTACAGGTTTCCGTTGATATTGGGCAATGATCTGGCCGGAGTGGTGGTTCGCACAGGTGCGGCGGTCACGCGATTCAAGCCGGGAGACGAAGTCTATGCACGTCCTCCCGATTCACGGATCGGGACCTTTGCCGAGTTGATCGCCGTGCATGAAAACGCGCTGGCGTTCAAACCCTCGAACCTGAGCATGGCCGAAGCGGCTGCCATGCCCTTGGCCGCCTTGACGGCCTGGCAGGTGCTGGTTGAAACCGCCCAGGTGAAAAGAGGCCAGAAGGTGTTGATTCATGCCGGTTCCGGCGGTGTCGGCACGCTCGCCATCCAGCTCGCCAAGCACCTCGGCGCCTTCGTGGCGACCACCACCAGTACGGCGAATGTCGCATGGGTGAAAGCACTTGGGGCAGATGTGGTCATCGATTACAAACAGCAGGATTTTGCCAACGAGTTGCACGATTTCGACATGGTATTGAACAGCCTCGGCAGCGATGTACTGGAGAAATCGCTCAAGGTGCTCAAGCCTGGTGGACAGCTTATTTCTCTGTCAGGACCGCCCACCGCGCAATTTGCCCAATCGCAGGGCTTGCCCTGGGTGCTTGGGCAGGTCATGCGCCTGCTGAGCAGCGGTATTCGCAGAAAAGCCCGCAAGCGCGGGGTGAGCTATGCATTTTTGTTTATGCGTGCCGACGGCATGCAACTGCAGAAAATCACTGCGCTGATCGAGGCGGGCGTTATCAAACCGATCATCGATCGCTGCTTCCCTTTCGAATCGACCGCGCAGGCATTGCGGTACGTCGATCAGGGAAGGGCAAAAGGCAAGGTCACCATCACCCTCCAATAAGCTTGATTTCGACCATAAAAAAACCCCGAACCAGTCGGGGTTTTTCGTGGCCTGGCATCAGGCACGACGTGCAATCAATCAGAAAACATTTATCGGGTAGTCGGCGAACAGGCGCAGCTCGTTGCCGCCTACGTTGTAGTTGCTGGCGTTGTTGGAAACGCGCAACCACGAGGCACGCGCACGCAGGCTCAGGTCTTTGGCCGGGCCGCTCTGGACCACGTACTTGAACTGGTTCCAGATTTCACGCTCGGTGCCGTCGCCACGGCCGGTGCCGTCGTCGATGTTGGTACCGCGCACATAGGCAACGTTGTAGGTCAGGCCCGGAACACCGAAGGTGGTGAAGTCGATGCCGTAGCCGGCCTGCCAGGAGCGCTCGTCCTTGCCGTTGAAGTCGGACCAGTAGGAGTTGGCCAGCAGGATGGTATTGCCGCCATCGCCGATGCCGCCGGCGTTGCGGTAGCCGCCGTACAGGTAGCCGGTGTCGCCGGTGCTGCGCTGGTGAGCGACGGTGAAGCTGTGCGGGCCAACAGCCCAGGTAGCGCCCAGGCTCCAGATTTTGTTATCGCGTGCGTCCGCATCACCTTGGTTTTCCAGGGCGAAGCTGCGGTCCAGCTTGGTTTTGTAGCCGTTGAAGTCAAAGGTCAGCGACTGTTTCTCTGGCAGCGCCAGCACGTAGTTGACGTTGACGTATTGCTTCTTCAGCACGTCCTGCATATCGGAGGCATACAAGGCAGCCGACAGGCTTTCGGTGAATTTATAGCTGCCACCGATGTAGTTGATGCTCTTCAGGCGGCCACTGTCGCTGCCTTCGGCGCTCTTGCGGGCTTCCTTGGTGAAGTGACCGGCGTCCAGTTGCAGGCCGGCGATTTCCTTGGAAACGATCGAGGTGCCCTCGTAGGTTTCCGACAACAGGCGCGAGTTGTCGTACTGCAGGACCGGCACGGCTGGCATCTGCTGACCGTATTTGATCACGGTGTTGGAAATGCGCGCCTTGACGGCTGCGCCGCCTTTGGCCAGGTCGTTGGCCGCTTCGCCGCTGTCGCCTTGCTTGAAGAAGTCGATACCGCCGGCGCCGCTGCGACCTTTACCGCCGTCCAGACGGATGGCGTATTGGCCGATCACGTCCACACCCACCCCTACCGTGCCCTGGGTGAAACCGGACTCGAACTTGCCGATGAAGCCCTGGCCCCACTCGGCTTTGTCCTGCTTGCCGTTTTTGTAGTCACGGCTGATGTAGGCGTTGCGTGCTGCGATGTTCAGGTGGCTGTCTTCGACGAAACCCTTGGATTGCTCCTGGTCGTTCGCCATGGCTGTCGATGCGCTCAAAATCCCCAGAGCGATCAGACTCATCCGTTGCTTCAACATGTTCTTATATTCCTTATTACTGGTTGAGTACGCGCTATGACACCAGGCCCCTATCATTTTCCGGTGTCGACTTTCTCCAAAAAAAACAAGGCCCGCGGACGACTGAACTGCCGCGGGCCTTTTCTTATTGGATGAGTCATGGCTGTCAGCCACAGGCGTTGGGCGCAATCCTATGCGCGCGTTGAACTATGTGTCAATTTCGTGAAGCACCTGTATTTAGGCTAAATAATTCTAAGCACAGACCTATTGCGCTTGGGTAACCGTCCAAAAATCCCAACAGCCCCTGCAAAAAAACACACTAAGTAACAAATTAACCGACGATACGTTTGGGAATAGATCCCGCAAGCAAATGCAAAGCATTACCATTTGCGCGCTTTCTCATCCCTGACAATTCGGACACTTTTTCCCATGCCTGCCCCTCGCCTGACGCCCGTTCTTCTTGGGCTTTCTGCTGTGCTGTCTGCCGGTTTTGCCTGTGCTACCACAGTGTTGCCTGCCACCTCGATCAGCGCGGAACTCGACGAAGACGACCCACGCATCAAGCAAAGCACCACTGCCACGCGCACCGCGACCGCCGTGCGTTACGTGCCCCAGGCGATTGATTCGGTGAAAACCGACAGCCTGCGCGCCTATGGCACCCACGATCTGGGCCAGGCGTTGAGCGGTATCCCCAACGTCAGCAGCGGCGCCGACACGCGCTTCGACAGCCTGCGTATCCGCGGTTTCGATGCGAGCAATGACTTTTACCTGGACGGCATCCGCGACGACAGCCAATACGTGCGTGACCTGCACAACATCGAGCGTATCGACGTGCTGAAGGGCCCGGCAGCGGTGCTTTACGGGCGCGGCGGCCAGGGCGGGATCGTCAACCGTGTGAGCAAACTGCCAAGTCCCGGCCGCGCATCCAGCTTAGAAGCCCAGGGCGGCAGCAACGATTTGCGCAGCCTGTACGCCGACCTGAGTACCGACCCCAGCGATAACATCAGCCTGCGCCTGAACATGGGCAACCAGGACAACAACAGCTTTCGCGATGGCGTCAGTGGCAACCGCCAGTTGTTCGCGCCGTCGATGAGCTGGCAACTCACGCCCGAGCTGAACTGGCTGGTGCAATACGAATACAGCCGCTACAACCGCACGCCGGACCGCGGCATTCCTGGCGTCAATGGGCGTCCTGCGGATGTGAGCCGCAGCACTACCTATTTCTCCAGCGGCGATTACATCGATGACACATCCCAGTCCCTGCGCTCCAAACTGGCCTATGAGCTCAACGACAACTGGCAACTGCGCCACACCCTGGGCGTGTTCAAGCTCGACAGCGATTTCGACAACACCTACCAGACCGGCTACGACGCGAGAACCAACACCGTCAGCCGCCAGCACTGGCAGCAGGACCTGACCACCCGCAACGTGTTCAACAACCTTGAACTGGAAGGGGGTTTCGAGACCTTCGGGCTGGAGCACCGCCTGCTTACCGGGATTGAACTGGGCAGCCAGCGCCGCGACCCGAAACTGTACACGGCCACCGCGCCCAATCGGGGCGGCCAGGCTGTACCGAGCCTGAATCTGCACCAACCCAACCGTCACCTCAGCCATACCGGGCGCATGAGCGTTTCGAGCGACAACCACACTGAAGTCGAAAGCCGCGCCCTGTACGTGCAAGATCAACTGCGTTTGAACGATCAGTGGCAACTGTTGGGCGGGCTGCGTTATGACCGCTTCGAAGTCGACACCACCAACAAGCTGCTCAACACTCAACAGGACGTGAAAAGCCACAGCACCAGCCCCCGCGTCGGCCTGGTGTGGACGCCGCTGGAGCATCACTCCTTCTATGCTTCGTGGAGCAAGACGTTCTCGCCGGCAGGCGGCGGTTTGATCGGCATCACGCCGAACGCCGCCGGCAGCGTCAATGATCTCAGCCCCGAGCTGACCAAACAGAAGGAAATCGGGGTAAAAAGCGATTGGCTTGACGACCGCTTGAGCACCACCCTGGCGGTGTACGAGCTTGAACTCTACAACCGCCGCACCAGCGACCCGCTAGACCGCACCATTACCCTGCTGACAGGCAAGCAACGTTCGCGCGGCATCGAGCTGACCGCCACCGGCAAGCTCGTCGGCCATTGGTATGTGCGCGGCGGCATCGGCCTGCAGGATGCCAAGGTCGAGGAGGACAACAACGGTTTCGAAGGCAAGCGCATCAGCGACGTGGCCAAGCGCAATGCCAGCGTGTTCATCACCTGGAAACCGGAGATGGGCTGGTACGCGGAAACCGGCCTGACCCTGGTCGGTGACCGTTATGCCGACAACCTCAACACGGTGGTATTACCCGGTTATGGCCGCTGGGACGCGCTGGCCGGGTTCCGCCAGAAAGAATGGGACGTGAGGGCTGCGCTGAACAATATCGCCGACAAACGCTATTACGCCTCGGCCACCAGCGTCGCGCAGATTCAGCCGGGGGAGCCGCGTAGCGTGGTGGTGACAGGCACCTACAGCTTCTAAAGTTTCTCGCGCGATGTGGCAGCTGTTCAGTGACTCATCAGCTCGCACAACACCTGCACCTCATCCTCCGTGAACAAACCCGCCGGGTAGCGTTCGCTCATCACGCTGCGCAAGTCAGGCTGTTGCCTGACTTGCCTCGAGCCGTTTTCCCTCAACCAGAGCCCCAGCGCGTGGATGGCATCGCCATCGACCCGCACCGGGTGGAACGTGCGCATGTAGATCGGGTTGATTTCGGCATTCATTTCAGCGCTCTCTCCTGCTGCGTGAGCGGCTAACGTACTCAAGGTATGTGACAGAACAACGCGGTCTTGACCTGAGTCCCTGTCGCCTCTCTGCGATACAAGAGCTATGCCAATGTCCCGTATTCACGGGTATTGAGAAGCAAAAAAGCCCGCGACCTTGCAGGGCCACGGGCTTGCCTGGAACACCGCTATCTCGCGGTGCTCACTCGCCATCAAGGCACTGTTACAACTGCACTCAATTTCTCTGCGGGGCGGGCTGCTGCTGGGTCAGGCAGTGTATGTTGCCGCCCCCCAGTAACAGTTCGCGGCCCGGCACCATCACTACTTCGTGTTGCGGGAACAGGTTCTGCAGGATCTGCTTGGCCTGGTGGTCCAGCGGGTCGTCGAAGCTCGGCGCGATGATGCCGCCGTTGACGATCAGGAAGTTTACGTAGGAGCCGGCCAAGCGCACGCTCGGATTACGTTCCTGGCTCCCGTCCACCGGATCGACACCGGCACATTCTTCCTCGGTAGCGTACAGCGGCCCTGGAATCGGCATCTTGTGCACCGTGAACGAGCGGCCCTGGGCGTCAGTGCTGCTTTGCAGTACGTCCATGGCGGCATGGCAGCGCGCGTAGTTCGGGTCTTGCGGGTCGTCGGTCCAGGCCAGCAGCACTTCACCGGGGCGCACGTAGCAGCAGAAGTTATCCACATGGCCGTCGGTTTCGTCGTTGAACAGGCCATCCGGCAACCAGATGATCTTATCCACAGCCAGGTTGGCGCTGAGTACCGCTTCAATGGCTGCGCGATCCAGGTGCGGATTGCGGTTGCGGTTCAACAGGCACTCTTCGGTGGTGATCAGGGTGCCTTCGCCGTCGACGTGAATGGAACCGCCCTCCAGTACGAAGCCTTCGGTGCGGTAACGTGAGGCGCGCTCGATCTCGAGAATCTTGCCGCCCACTTGTGAGTCGCGGTTCCACGGCGCATACAAACCGCCGTCAAACCCGCCCCAGGCGTTGAAATCCCAGTTCACACCGCGCACTTCGCCGCTGTCGTTGATCACGAATGTCGGGCCGGTGTCCCGCACCCACGCGTCGTCGCTGGACATCTCCACCACGCGGATATTCGGCACGTCGAGGCGGCTGCGGGCGTTTTCGTACTGGCCGGCGGAAACCGCGACGGTCACCGGTTCGAACCGTGCGATGGCCTTGGCCACGGCCACGTGGGCCGCCTGCGCCGGCTTGCCGCCCAGGCGCCAGTTGTCCGGGCGCTCGGGCCAGATCATCCAGGTCTGGGTTTGTGGCGCCCATTCGGCGGGCATATGAAAGCCATCGGCGCGAGGCGTGCTGTGCAAGGTAGTCATGACGATGAAGGCTCCGAATGGGGTGAAAGCCGACTTTATAACGGATAAATATCGGCTTTAGTAGCTTAAAAATATGGAATTTTATAAAAACAATCGCATTCAGCCGATAACAATCGATTTTTACAACTGTCACCCGGCAAATTTTCAGAACGAAGCCCCTCAGGGCACTGTCAATGTTGAAGTTAAGGTCTTGCTGACTGCACAGAGATCGCAATGTGCCACTCAGGCCGTAACAGTGCTCAAGCAGATAGCTGCCTGCTCAAGGCTCAACCAGAAGCACGGCAGGCTGGCATGGTGGATCAATGTGGCGAGCAACATTGTGACGACCTCGGTTTTATCAGACGTCTATATCGCCATTGTTCGGGGGCGTTAATCAACCCCTCCTGCTCGCCGCGCTTGCGCTCGTCCGATTCACAACTCAAGCTATGCTTCTTTCGCTTAATGTCCGTCTAAGGAAAAGGCCCTCGACATGCGTATTCTCATCACCGGCGGTGCCGGATTTATTGGCTCGGCCCTGATCCGGCATCTGATCCAGCACACTGAGCACGAAGTGCTCAACCTGGACAAGCTCACCTACGCCGGCAACCTTGAGTCGCTGGCCAGCATCGCGGCAAACAGCCGCTACGAGTTCGTCCAGGCCGATATCATCGACCAGGCCACCGTCAGCGCCGTCCTGGCGCGCTTTGAGCCAGACGCGATCATGCACCTGGCGGCCGAGTCCCATGTGGACCGTTCCATCGACGGCCCGTCGGATTTTATCCAGACCAACATCGTCGGCACCTACAGCCTGCTCGAAGCCACCCGTGCCTATTGGCAGAAGCTGGCTGAACCGGCCAAAAGCGCGTTCCGTTTCCACCACATCTCCACCGATGAGGTGTACGGCGACCTGCACGGCGTGGACGATCTCTTCACCGAAACCACGCCTTACGCCCCCAGCTCGCCGTACTCGGCCAGCAAGGCAGCCTCCGACCATCTGGTCCGCGCCTGGCAGCGTACCTACGGCCTGCCGGTGCTGTTGACCAACTGCTCGAACAACTACGGGCCGTTCCACTTCCCTGAAAAACTGATCCCACTGGTGATTCTCAACGCCCTCGCGGGCAAGCCGCTGCCGGTGTATGGCGATGGTCTGCAAGTGCGCGACTGGCTGTTCGTCGAGGATCACGCCCGTGCGCTGCTCAAGGTGGTGACGACTGGGGTGGTTGGCGAGACCTACAACATCGGCGGCCACAACGAACAGAAGAATATCGACGTCGTACGCGGCATCTGCGCCCTGTTGGAAGAGCTGGCGCCACAGCGTCCGGCCGGCGTGGAAAAATTCACCGACCTGATCACTTTCGTCAAGGATCGTCCGGGCCACGACCAACGCTACGCGATCGACGCCAGCAAAATCGAGCGCGAACTGGGCTGGGTTCCGGAAGAAACCTTTGAGACCGGACTGCGCAAGACCGTGCAGTGGTACCTCGATAACCTGGAATGGTGCCGCAGGGTCCAGGATGGCAGCTATCAAGGTGAACGACTTGGCAATACTGACGTGAAGGATCTGATCGCATGATGAAGGGAATTGTATTGGCCGGCGGTTCCGGCACCCGTTTGCACCCCATTACCCTGGGCGTGTCCAAACAACTGTTGCCGGTGTACGACAAGCCGATGATTTACTACCCGATCTCGGTGCTGATGCTGGCGGGGATCAAGGACATCCTGGTGATTTCCACGCCGGTGGACCTGCCGCAATACCGCAACCTTTTGGGTGACGGCAGCCAGTTCGGCGTGCGTTTCAGCTATGCGGAACAGCCTTCGCCCGATGGTTTGGCCCAGGCGTTTATCATCGGCGAAGAATTCATTGGCGATGATCCTGTGTGCTTGATCCTGGGAGACAACATCTTCCACGGCCAGCATTTTGGCGATCAACTGCGCTCTGCGGCCGAACGCCCTTCAGGCGCTACCGTATTCGGTTACTGGGTCAAAGACCCTGAACGTTTCGGTGTAATTGACTTCGATAGCGAAGGCTGTGCCCTGTCCATCGAAGAAAAACCGGCTAAACCGAAGTCCCACTACGCGGTGACCGGCCTGTACTTCTACGATAACGACGTGATCAAGATCGCCAAGGCGGTCAAGCCTTCGCCACGTGGAGAGCTGGAGATCACCGACGTTAACAACGCTTACCTCAAGCGTGGCGATCTGCACGTTGAACGCTTCGGCCGTGGCTTTGCCTGGCTCGACACCGGCACCCATGACAGCCTGTTGGAAGCCTCGACCTACGTTCAGACCATCGAGCACCGCCAAGGCTTGAAAGTGGCGTGCCTGGAAGAGATCGCCTATGAAAACGGCTGGATCGACCGTGATTATCTGCTGGAGCGTGCCAAGTACTTTGGCAAGACAGGCTACGGTCAGTACCTGTATATGCTCGCTGGAAACATTAAATGAACGTGATCGCCACTGAGCTGCCCGGTGTATTAATCATCGAGCCGAAAGTTTTTGGCGATGAGCGCGGTTTTTTTTATGAGAGTTTTAATGCCCGCGCGTTTGAAAAAGCCAGCGGGTTACAGCTGCAGTTTGTGCAGGATAATCACTCGCGCTCGCAAAAAGGCGTACTCAGAGGTCTTCACTACCAGGTAGAACACGCCCAGGGGAAACTGGTGCGTGTCACTGCCGGCGAAGTGCTCGACGTGGCGGTGGATATCCGCCGCCGCTCGCCACATTTCGGCAAATGGGCGAGCGTGCGCCTATCGGCAGAAAATAACCGCCAGTTGTGGATTCCACCAGGGTTTGCCCACGGATTCGTCGTGTTGAGCGCCTCCGCCGAATTCCTCTACAAGACCACGGATTACTATGTTCCGTCTGCGGAACGTTGCATCCGTTGGGATGACCCGGATCTCAACATCGATTGGCAGCTCAATAGCATACCGACACTGTCCGCCAAGGATCAAAACGGTAAAACCCTGAAAGACGCGGATCTATTCCTGTGACAGCGCCCCTGAAAATCCTCATCACCGGCCAACACGGCCAAGTCTCCCAAGAGCTGCAACGGCGGCTTGAGGGCCTGGGCGAACTTATCGTCCTGGGCAGCAAGCAACTTGACCTGGCAGATGTAGACCTTATCCGCCAGCAAGTGCGCGTCCATCGCCCAGACCTGATCATCAACGCCGCCGCCCACACTGCGGTCGATCAGGCCGAAAGCGAGCCGGACGCAGCTTTCGCCATCAACGCCATCGCTCCCGGCATTCTCGCCGAAGAAGCCAAGGCGTTGGGTATCCCGCTGATTCATTACTCCACCGACTACGTGTTCGACGGCAGCAAACCTGCCCCGTACACCGAAAACGACACGCCCAACCCACTGGGTGTGTACGGCCAGAGCAAACTGGCGGGTGAACAGGCGATTGCGGCTGTAGGTGGCAAGTACCTGATTCTGCGCACCAGTTGGGTGTATTCCAGCCACGGCAAGAACTTCCTGCTGACCATGCAGCGCCTGCTGCAGGAAAAACCGCAGATGCGCATCGTCGCCGACCAGATCGGCGCGCCGACGTGGGCCGGGACTATCGCCGACAGTACGCGCGCACTGATCGAGCGCTGGCAAGCCGGTGACGCCGGCGAGTGGGGCGTTTATCACCTGACTGCCCAGGGTGAAACCTCATGGTTCGGCTTTGCCGAGGCGATTGGCGAGCAACTGCGTGCCGAAGGCAAACCCTGTGCCGAGCTGGAAGCGATCCCGTCCAGCGCCTATCCAACACCCGCCAGGCGCCCGCTGAACTCACGCCTCGATTGCAGCCGCCTGCAGCAGCAATGGCACGTCAGCCAGCCGCAATGGCAGGACGCATTGCACGAGTGTCTTGCCAGGCAGCACTAGGCATAATGCGCCTGTACCCACAGGCGCATGATCCCCATGACCCCACCTCTTCCACGAAGACCCCGCTGGCGCAGCCTGGCCCTGTTGGCGTTGTGCCTGGCGCCGCTGCTATGGCCGCTGGAACACCTGGCCGAGCGCTACTACCGCAGCGAACTGGCCGGGCAGAACCGTCAGACCCTGGACCTGTACGTCGCCAACCTGTTGGGCACCCTGCATCGCTATGAAGTGCTGCCGCAGATCCTCGGTGACCTGCCGGCCCTGCGCACCGCGCTGGATGCGCCGCAGATCAGCACCAACCTGGTCAATGCCAACGTGCTGCTCAAGGATGTCGCCGCCCAGGCCGGGGTGGAGGTGATGTACCTGATGGACACCACCGGCAAGACCCTCGCCGCGTCCAACTGGGATAAGCAAGACAGCTTTGTAGGGCGCAATTTTTCCTTTCGCCCCTATTTCAGCGAAGCCATGGCCGGGCGCCTGGGGCGTTTTTTCGGGCTGGGCACCACCTCGGCCAAGCGCGGCTATTTCTTCGCCGCCGCCGTGCGCGATGATGAGAAAATCATCGGTGTGCTGGTGGTCAAGGTCGACCTGGACCACACCGAGAGCCTGTGGGGCAATACCCCGGAACAACTGCTGGTGACCGACCACAATGGCGTGGTGATCCTCACCTCGCGCCCGCAATGGCGGTTCCGCGCCACACGCCCGCTGACCGACGAAGAACGCCAGGCCATTATTGCCATCCAGCCTTACCCGACCCGTGATCCGCAGCCACTGAACCTCAGCAGCAGCGCCTGGCTGCGTCAATCCACCGCCATCGCCGAAACCGGCTGGAACGTGGAAATCCTCGCCCCACAGTCGCTGATCAACCGCCCGGTGCGCACCGTAGTGGCCGTCGGCGGCGCGACATTGCTGGTGCTGATGCTGCTGCTCGGCTTGATGATGCAGCGCCGTCGCCATTATCTGGAGCGCATCGCCTTCGAAGCCAAGGCCCGCCGCGAGCTGGAAATGCGCGTGGCCGAGCGGACCAGCGACCTGGAGGGCCTGAATCGGCGCCTGAAACAGGAAGTGCTGGAGCGCGAACACGCCCAGCAGGAACTGGTACGCGCCCAGGACGACCTGGTACAGGCCGGTAAACTCTCGGCGCTGGGCACCATGTCGGCCAGCATCAGCCATGAACTGAACCAACCCCTGGCGGCGATTCGCAGCTACGCGGAAAACGCTGAAGTGCTGCTCGACCATGAACGCACCGCCGATGCCCGCGGTAACCTCAAGTTGATCAGCGAACTGAC
This sequence comes from Pseudomonas sp. 34 E 7, assembly GCF_900005715.1. Taxonomy (NCBI): domain Bacteria; kingdom Pseudomonadati; phylum Pseudomonadota; class Gammaproteobacteria; order Pseudomonadales; family Pseudomonadaceae; genus Pseudomonas; species Pseudomonas sp. 34 E 7. The sequence continues at coordinate 9,211 of NZ_CVTX01000101.1, read as the reverse complement.
CGGGCGCATGGCGTCGATCATCGCGCACTTGCGCGCGTTCGCCCGCCGCGACCGCCACGCGCCGGAAAGCGTGGCGTTGCAACCGGCGCTGGACGATGCGCTGGCGTTGCTGGGCAAGCGGCGGCGCTCAATGGAGGTGGAATTGATCCGCGACCTGCCCGAGGCGACCTTATGGGTACAGGCCGGTGAAACCCGTCTGCGCCAGGTGCTGGGCAACCTGCTGGCCAACGCCCTCGACGCCCTCACCGAAAAAGGCCCGCCGCGCAAACTCTGGCTGAGTGCCCAAACCACCGACCAGGGCGTCAACCTGTACATCCGCGACAACGGCCCGGGCTTTTGCATGGAAGCCCTGGGCCGCGCCAGCGAGCCGTTCTACACCACCAAGACACGCACCCAGGGCCTGGGCCTTGGCCTGGCCATCTGTGAAACCCTGATGCGTGCGTTCGGCGGCGAGCTGCTGTTCGCCAACCGCAAGGAAGGCGGCGCGCTGTTAACCTTGAAATTGCGCGCCGGCTCGCCGGGCGTCAGTGTGCAACCGTCCGAGGACCGCAGTGTATGAGTATCGATAACCAGATTCAGGTGGTGCTGATCGACGACGATCCCCATTTGCGTCAGGCGCTATGCCAGACCCTGGACCTCGCCGGGCTGAAAGTGCTGACCCTGGGCGAAGCCAGCGGCCTTACCGCGCGCCTGTCGCGGGACTGGCAGGGCGTGGTGGTCAGCGATATCCGCATGCCCGGCATGGACGGCCTGGAGCTGCTCGCCGAACTGCACGGCCAGGACCCGGACCTGCCGGTGCTGCTGATCACCGGCCACGGCGACGTGCCGCTGGCGGTGCAGGCCATGCGCGCCGGCGCCTACGACTTCCTTGAAAAACCCTTCGCCAGCGACGCGTTGCTCGACAGCGTACGCCGCGCCCTGGCCTTGCGCCGCCTGGTGCTGGACAACCGCAGCCTGCGCCTGGCCCTCAGCGATCGGCAGCAACTGAGCACGCGCCTGGTCGGGTATTCGCCGCAGATGCTGCGCCTGCGCGAGCAAATCGGTGCGCTGGCGGCGACCAAGGCCGATGTGCTGATCCTCGGCGAAACCGGCGCCGGCAAAGAAGTCGTCGCCCGGGCCTTGCACGATCTTTCGAACCGGCGCAGCGGCCCGTTCGTGGCGATCAACGCCGGGGCACTGGCCGAGTCGGTGGTGGAAAGCGAACTGTTCGGCCATGAACCCGGCGCGTTTACCGGCGCGCAGAAGCGCCGTATCGGCAAGTTCGAATTCGCCAACGGCGGCACGCTGTTTCTCGATGAAATCGAAAGCATGAGCCTGGACGTGCAGGTCAAGCTGCTGCGCCTGCTGCAGGAGCGGGTGGTCGAGCGCCTGGGCGGCAACCAGTTGATCCCGCTGGACATCCGCATCATCGCCGCCACCAAGGAAGACCTGCGCCAGGCCGCCGACCAGGGCCGCTTCCGCGCCGACTTGTATTACCGTCTCAACGTCGCGCCGCTGCGCATTCCACCGCTGCGCGAACGTGGCGAAGACGCGCTGATGCTGTTCCAGCACTTCGCCGACGAAGCCAGCAGCCGCCACGGCCTGCCGCTGCACGAGCTGCAACCGGGGCAACGCGCCCTGCTGTTGCGCCACAGTTGGCCGGGCAATGTGCGCGAACTGCAAAACGCCGCCGAACGCTTCGCCCTGGGCCTGGAACTGGCCCTGGACAGTACGCCGGACGATCCGTCCACCAGCACCCTGACCTCCACGCCTGGCGGTTTGAGCGAGCAAGTCGAACAATTCGAAAAAAGCCTGATCGCCGCCGAACTGACCCGCCCCCACAGCTCCCTGCGCAGCCTCGCCGAAGCCCTCGGCGTGCCACGCAAGACCCTGCACGACAAATTGCGCAAACACGGCCTGAACTTCGCCGACAGCGCCCACCACAGCGCAGACGACGAATGACCCCGTCCACCCACCAAGAGGCCGCCATGAGCCGCGACAGCCGTTACCTGGAATCCATCCTCCATCACGACATCCCCCTCACTCGGGAAATGGGGCTCAAGGTGCTCGACTGGCAACACCACCAGCTGCAACTGCATCTGCCCTTGCAAGCCAATATCAACCACAAGAGCACCATGTTTGGCGGCAGCCTCTATTGCGGCGCCGTCCTGGCAGGCTGGGGTTGGTTGCACCTGAGACTGCGCGAAGACGGCATCGAAGACGGGCACATCGTGATTCAGGAAGGACAGATCAGTTATCCGTTGCCGGTGACGCAGGATGCGACGGTGATTTGCACGGCGCCGGAGGAGAAGGTGTGGAAGCGCTTCGTGGCGACCTACAAACGCCATGGCCGGGCGCGGTTGGCGCTGGACACATGGATTGTGAATGAAGGCCGCGAAGACCGCGCAGTAACCTTCACCGGCCAGTACGTCCTGCACCGCTAGCCGCCATTATCCAAAGCAAATGTGGGAGGGGGCTTGCCCCCGATAGCAGTGTGTCAGACAACCCGCTTCTGACTGTTACACCGCAATCGGGGGCAAGCCCCCTCCCACATTTTGTTTTGCTGTGACTTAAGACCTGGCCAGGCTCAACAAGCGTTCACGCCATGCCGCCTTGGCCGGCAACGCCAGAAAGAACGGGTTCAGCAACGATTCCCGCGCCGGGTAGCTGAACGGCTTGCCGTTCAACTCCAGTACCGCGCCCCCCGCCCCTTCCAACACACCTTGCGCCGCCGCGGTATCCCACTGCGACGTCGGCGCCAGGCGCGGATAACAATCGGCACTGCCTTCGGCCAACAGGCAGAACTTCAACGAACTGCCGATATTCGCCAGTTTCAGCTCGCCCAAACCCTGGCTCAACCCCTCCAGCAAACGCTCCTGCTCCGGGCTGGTATGCCGGCGGCTGGCAACCACAGTAAAGGCTTCACCCGCAGCCGGCGTCTGGCGCACCTGGATCTGCCTGGGCGCGGCATTTACATCCGAGCGCCAGGCTCCCAGGCCCGCGCCGCCGAAGTAGCAACGACCGCTGGTGGGCATCGAGACCACGCCGAACACCACACGGCCCTGCTCGATCAAGGCGATATTGACCGTGAACTCTTCACTGCCGCTGATGAATTCCTTGGTGCCGTCCAGCGGGTCCACCAGCCACCAGCGCTGCCAGCCGGCGCGCACGCTCTGGTCGATATCGGCGTCTTCTTCGGACAGCACCGGAATGCTCGGGTCCAGCGCCGTGAGACCCGCGAGAATCAGATGATGCGCGGCGAGGTCGGCGGCCGTCACCGGCGAATCATCCGCCTTGGCGGTCACCGCCACATCGGCACGCCAGTACGGCAGGATGGCTTCACCGGCCTGGCGCGCCAGTTCAATGACCGGCGCGATAAACGGATGGCCCAGAAACAATTCGCTCATAAGGTAAACACCCCACGCTGGGTCAGCAGGTCTCGTACCAGATACAGCGCGGCCAGCGCCCGGCCCTCGCTGAACTGCTCGTTCTGCGCCAGTGCCGACAGCTCACGCAGGTTGACCCGCTCCACGCGCATAGGCTCAGGTTCATCGCCTTCCAGGCGCTCTTCGTACAGATCAGTGGCGAGCACCACTTGGATTTTCTGGCTCATATAGCCGGGCGACAGCGACAGCTCGGTGATATGTTCCAACTGGCGCGCGCCATAGCCGGCCTCTTCCTTGAGTTCGCGGTCCGCCGCCGCCAGCACATCCTCGCCGGGCTCGATCAAGCCCTTGGGCAAGGACAGCTCATATTCATCGGTGCCGCCGCAGTACTCTTCCACCAGCAATGCGTGGTCTTCGTCGATCATCGCCACGATCATCACCGCGCCATAACCCGCACCACGGCCCACCAGACGTTCGTAGGTGCGCTCAACGCCATTGGAAAAGCGCAATTGCACTTCCTCCACGCGGAACAAACGGCTACTGGCGACTATTTCGCGGGCGAGGACGGTGGGTTTCTGGCGCATAAACGGCTCCTTGGCGTGATCGGGTTACTATACCGTGGCTTTTCCGATTGTCTGTGTCGGATATCTTTACTTACATGAGAACGCCCCATGCCCTCTTTGCCCTGGCACGCCATCGACACTGTCCTGCTGGACATGGACGGCACCTTGCTCGACCTGCATTACGACAACCACTTCTGGATGGAGCACCTGCCGCAACGCTACGCCGAGCTGCACGGCGTGAGCCTGGCCATGGCGCAAATGGAATTGCAGCCGCTGTTCGAGCGTAACGCCGGACAGTTGCAATGGTATTGCCTGGATTTCTGGAGCGCAGAACTTGCAATCCCCGTGCGCGAACTCAAGCTGGAAACCGCCCACCTGATTGCCCTGCGCCCGGACGCCGATACTTTTCTGGCAGCGATCAAACAGGCCGGCAAGCGCGTGATCATGATCACCAACGCCCATCGCGATTCGTTGTCCTTGAAGTTGGAGCGCATCGAGTTGGCGCCGTACTTCGAACAACTGATCAGCTCCCACGATTACGGTTTTCCCAAGGAGAACCCGCAGTTCTGGGCAGCGCTGCAAGCAGACATCGACTTCGACCCGGCCCGGAGCCTGTTTATCGACGACACCTTGCCGATTCTGCGCAGTGCCAGGGATTTCGGGGTGGGCCATTTGCTGGCAGTCAAAGAGCCCGACAGCAAAAAGGGGCCAAAGGACACTGCAGAGTTTGCAGCCGTCGGGAATTATCGAGAACTTATTACCGGGCTGTGAGCGAGTGTGGGAGGGGGACACGCCCTAATACCAATCTGTAGGAGCGAACTTGCTCGCGAAAAACGTCAACGATAACGCGTATTTCCTGCATAAACGCGGTGCCTGTGAGTTTTTCGCGAGCAAGCTCGCTCCTGCAAAAAGGGCGAGCTTCCTCGTTTTATCCTGCGTATTACTCAGGGATACGCAGGGTCTGGCCTGGGTAGATTTTGTCCGGGTGCGACAACATGGGCTTGTTGGCCTCGAAAATCTTGTTGTACTGATTGGCGTTGCCGTACACCGTCAGGGAAATCGCGCTGAGGGTGTCGCCTTTTTTCACAACCACGAAACGCGCAGCGGTAACCGCCGGGCCGGAGACGGTGATCTTGTCTTCGACACTGCCGACACCTGCGATATTACCGGCCGCCAGGATGATTTTTTCTTTCTCTTCCTGAGTTGCGACTTCGCCCGTCACCGTGACTTTGTCACCCTCAACGGTGGCCTGCACATTCGGATTTCCAAGGCCAACCTTGGAGATGTGGTCCTTCAACTGCTCACTGGCGTTGGCATTACCCGGCGTCAGCAGATCAATCAATTTCTCGCCTGCTTCCTTAACAAAACTGAAAATACTCATGGTGCGCTCTCCTTGGGTTTAAGTACCTGATGCCCAAGACTAGACCAGTCCCAAAGAGCTGGGTTCCGGGTCACTCCCTGACTAAAAAACGAACCTTGATCGACGCCATCTATCAATACATCAATACTGGCGATTAGACGCGACCCTTTGTCGCGCCTAGTCTGAACACTGATCAATCCGCCGGTGGTATTGCCCCATGAACGCCAAGCGCCCCACCTGCGCGGCGCCCGCCCTCGAAACGCCAGCGCCCGCCGCCAGCCAGAGCTATCAGTACAGCAATCTGGAACACACCGACGTCGGCAGCACTGCGCTGGCCGAAGAAGTGGCGTTGGCGATTGCCTACAACGATATCAGCCAGGCCGTCATGCTGGTGACGCCGACCGACCTTGAGGATTTTATCGTCGGTTTCAGCCTTGGCAGCGGCATCATCCGCGACGTTAGCGACATATACGATCTGAAGCTCAGTGGTTCGGGTTCCGCCCAGTATGCTCAGGTACAGATTTCCAGCCGTGCATTTTGGAACCTCAAGCAACAGCGTCGCCAATTGGCCGGTACCAGCGGCTGCGGCCTGTGCGGTGTCGAAGCGGTGGAGCAGGCCTTGCCCGACCTTCAGGTGCTGCCCGGCGCGCCCTTGCCACCGGCCGAATGGCTCGATGGCCTGCGCCAGCGCATCGGTGCATTCCAGCCGCTGGGCCAACACAGCGGCGCGGTGCATGCGGCGGTGTTCATGAACGACCAGGGCGAATTGCTGATGGGCCGCGAAGACATCGGCCGGCATAACGCCCTGGACAAACTGATTGGCGCCTTGATTCGCCAAAAGATTCCGACCGACGGCGGGCTGGCGATTGTCACCAGCCGCTGCAGCCTCGAATTGATCCAGAAAGTCCTGCGCGCGGGCATCCAGACCCTGGTCAGCCTGTCGTCGCCCACCGGCCTGGCCCTGCAATGGGCGCGCCGGCATAACCTCAATCTCATCCACCTGCCGCAGAAAAGCGCGCCGCGGGTCTACAGCCCTGCGATGGAGTACCAGCCATGAGCCTTCACCACCAAGCCGACCAGACCCCAACCCCACGCTATAAGCCCTATAAAGGCCCGGCCGGCGGCTGGGGTGCGTTGATCAGCGTGGCGCAAGCCTGGCTGACCAGCGACAACGCGCTGAAAAACCTGCGCATGATGCTCAAGACCAACCAGAACGGCGGCTTCGACTGCCCGGGCTGTGCCTGGGGCGACTCGCCGGAAAGCGGCATGGTCAAGTTCTGCGAGAACGGCGCCAAGGCCGTCAACTGGGAAGCCACCAAGCGCCGCGTGGACGCGGCGTTCTTCGCCAAGCACAGCGTTACCGCGCTGCTGGAACAAAGCGATTACTGGCTGGAATATCAAGGCCGTCTCACCGAGCCCATGCGCTACAACGCCGAGACCGACCGCTACCAGCCCATCAGTTGGGAAGCCGCGTTCGACCTGGTCGGCAAGCACCTCAATGCCCTGCCCAGCCCGGACATGGCCGAGTTCTACACCTCGGGCCGCGCCAGCAATGAAGCCGCCTACCTGTATCAGCTGTTCGTGCGCGCCTACGGCACCAACAACTTCCCGGACTGCTCGAACATGTGCCACGAAGCCAGCGGCGTCGCCCTGGCACAGAGTGTGGGCGTGGGCAAAGGCACCGTGACCTTTGATGACTTCGAACACGCCGACGCGATTTTCGTCTGGGGCCAGAACCCCGGCACCAACCACCCGCGCATGCTCGAGCCACTGCGCGAAGCGGTGAAACGCGGCGCCCAGGTGGTGTGTATCAACCCCCTGAAAGAACGTGGCCTGGAACGCTTCCAGCACCCGCAACATCCGCTGGAAATGCTCACCAACGGCGACAAGCCGACCAACACAGCCTATTTCCGCCCGGCCCTGGGCGGCGACATGGCCATTCTGCGCGGCATGGCCAAGTTCCTGCTGCTGTGGGAGCGCCAGGCCCTGGCCGAAGGCAAGGAAGCCGTGTTCGATCATGACTTCCTCAACGAACACACCGTTAACGTCCTGGACTATCTGGGTCAGATCGATGACACCTCATGGGAGGAAATCGTCGAGCAGTCCGGCCTGACACTGGTGGAGATCGAGCAAGCCGCGCGCATGTATGCCAAAGGCAAGAACGTGATCATGTGCTGGGCGATGGGCATTACCCAGCACCGTCACTCGGTGCCGACCATCCAGGAAATCGCCAACCTGATGCTGCTGCGCGGCAACATTGGCCGTCCAGGCGCTGGCCTGTGCCCGGTGCGTGGCCACAGCAACGTGCAGGGTGACCGCACCATGGGCATCAACGAGCGCCCACCGGCGGCGTTCCTCGACTCACTGGAGCGCCGCTTCCAGTTCCAGGTGCCGCGTACCAATGGGCACAACGTGGTCGAAGCCATCCACGCGATGCTCGAGGGCCGCGCCAAGGTGTTTATCGGCCTGGGCGGCAACTTTGCCCAGGCGACGCCCGACAGTACCCGCACCTTCGAGGCATTGCGCAACTGCGACCTGACCGTGCAGATCAGCACCAAGCTCAACCGCAGCCACCTGATGCACGGTAAAGACGCCCTGATCCTGCCCTGCCTGGGCCGTACCGACATCGACATTCAGGCCGACGGCCCGCAAGCGGTGACGGTGGAAGACTCGTTCAGCATGGTCCACGGCTCCAATGGCCAGCTGCAGCCGCTGTCGAAACTGATGAAATCGGAGCCTGCGATCCTGGCCGGCATCGCCGCCGCGACCCTGGGCAGCAAGCCTGTGGACTGGAACTGGTTGGTCGCCGACTACGGCCGCATCCGCGACCTGATCGCCGATACCATTCCAGGCTTCAAGGACTTCAACGAGAAGATCAAACACCCCGGCGGCTTCTATCTGGGCAATTCCGCCGGCGCACGCCGCTGGAACACCCCATCGGGCCGCGCCAACTTCCGGCCGAACATCCTGCCCAAGGACCTGATTCATGAGCGCACCCACGCCACAGGGCGGGTGCCGGACCTGATCATGCAGTCGATGCGCTCCCACGATCAGTACAACACCACTATCTATGGCCTGGACGACCGTTATCGCGGGGTCAAAGGGCAGCGGGATGTGCTGTTCGTCAACGAAGCCGACATCATCCGCCTGGGCTTCAAGCCAGGGCAGAAGGCAGACATCATCTCGTTGTGGGAAGACGGCCGTGAACGCCGTGTGAAAGGCTTTACCCTGCTGGCGTTCGATATCCCGGCCGGGCAGGCGGCGGCTTACTATCCGGAAGTGAACCCGCTGGTGCCGTTGGAAAGCACGGGAGAGGGCAGCCATACGCCAACGTCGAAGTTTGTCGCGATTCGTTTGGAAGCGGCGAGTGACACAGGCTTGATCATGGCGCGCTCGGCCTGACTTGCCCTAATGCCAGTCAGTTAAGCGTAGACCGCCCTCTGTAGGCGCCCCCCTCGCTCCTACAAAAAGCCTTAACTGACAGGCATTGGGGCTAGCCCCGCGAAGAGGCCAGCATTTTCAGCGCACATTTTACAGGCACAAAAAAGGCCGCTTTTACCTAAAAGCGGCCGTTCCGAAGTAACTAAAGACCCGTAAAAACAATTTAAGTTCCCTATACAAAACAGTAACTTAACACATTGTATACAACTTCTGCCGCCGGTCGGATTTCGATTGTCAGCGTCTCGATACAACCTCAGGATCGCGCCGTCATCCCCTTGAGGTTTCCCTGAATGAAGTTCTCCTCGATTCTCTTGTTGTCCCTTGGCCTGGTCAGTGGCGCAGCCATGGCCGGCGGCACCACCGAAGCCGGTGTAGGCGGCGCATTGGGCGGGGTTCTAGGCTCGGTTGTCGGCCAGCAGTTGGGCGGCAACACCGGTTCGGCCATTGGCGCGGCGCTGGGTGGCGCGGGCGGTAGTGCGGTC
>NZ_CVTX01000041.1:0-338 GCF_900005715.1 Pseudomonas sp. 34 E 7 | reverse complement strand
CCGTTACCAGTGAAAGTAACGTTCAGTCTATCTTTCTATCACATACCCAAATTTTTAAAGAACGAACTAGTCAAAGACTAGAAATCAACATTCACCATCATGACGATGGAATGCTCATTTCTAAGCTTTATACAAACAGAAGCAGTAGTGGTGGAGCCAAACGGGATCGAACCGTTGACCTCCTGCGTGCAAGGCAGGCGCTCTCCCAGCTGAGCTATGGCCCCGTATTTCTACAGGCGTTTCCCACACAAAATTGGTGGGTCTGGGCAGATTCGAACTGCCGACCTCACCCTTATCAGGGGTGCGCTCTAACCAACTGAGCTACAGACCCAATTTCG
>NZ_CVTX01000092.1:0-7297 GCF_900005715.1 Pseudomonas sp. 34 E 7 | reverse complement strand
TGGCACTGGGCGTGGGCCCCGGCCAGCGCGTGGGCCTGGCGTCGCGGCGCGGTCCGCAACTGATCGTCAGCCTGCTGGCGGTACTCAAGAGCGGCGCGGCGTATGTACCGCTGGACCCGAAATACCCGGCCGAGCGCCTGGCCTACATGCTCGCGGACAGTCGCCTGGACCTGCTGCTCAGCGAAACCGGCTTGCTGACCGATGTGCCGTTGCCGGTCGGGCTGACCCGTGTCGACTTCAGCGCCACGGGCGATGAGCTGGCCGACTGCCCGGCAACCAATCCGCCCAATCACGCGGCGGCGGCGGACCTGGCGTATGTGATCTACACCTCCGGCTCCACCGGCCAGCCCAAAGGCGTGGCCATCGACCATGCCGCCCTCGGCCAGTTCTGCGACAGCGCCGTGCTGTACAGCCAGTTGAGCGCAGAGGACCGCGTGCTGCAGTTCGCGACCTTCAGCTTCGACGGCTTTGTCGAGCAGTGCTACCCGCCGCTGTGCGTGGGCGCGGCGCTGATCATGCGTGGCGATGACCTGTGGGACGCCGGGCAACTGGCGCGCGAGATCGTTGAACAGGGCGTGACCCTGGCCGACTTGCCCGCCGCATATTGGTACCTGCTGGCCAAGGAATGCGTCATGCACCAACGCTCCCTGGGCCGGCTGCGCCAGGTGCATGTGGGCGGTGAGGCGATGTCCGTGGAAGGCCTGCGCGCCTGGCATGCTGCCGGGTTGGGCGGTGTACGGCTGGTCAACACGTATGGGCCGACCGAGGCGACGGTGGTGTCCAGCGTGCACGCGTGCCAACTCGATGATGCCAGCGACGCGTTCGGTGTGCCGATCGGGCGCGCGATTGAAGGGCGCTCGCTCTACGTGCTCGACAGCAGTTTCCAATTGCTGGCGACCGATGGCGTAGGCGAGTTGTGCATCGGCGCCGAAGCCGGTCTGGCCCAGCGCTATTTCGACCGCCCTGCGCTGACCGCCGAGCGCTTCCTGCCGGACCCGTTTTCCGCAGTCCCCGGCGCCCGACTGTATCGCAGTGGTGACCTGGCCCGTTACAACGAGGCGGGTGCGCTGGAGTACGTCGGGCGTATCGACCATCAGGTGAAGATTCGCGGCTTGCGTATCGAAATGGGCGAAATCGAAGCCGGCCTGCAAGCCTTGCCGCAGGTGCGTGAAGCGGCAGTATTGGCGCTGCCGAGCGCCACCGGTACGCAGTTGGTGGCGTACGTGGTGCCCGCTGCGGGCGTCGCCTTGGACACACAGGCACTGGCGGCCCGTTTGCGTCAGTCGCTGCCGGACTACATGGTGCCCGGGCAGTGGGTGGTGCTCGATGCCTTGCCGTTGAACAACAACGGCAAGCTTGACCGCCGCGCATTGCCGGTGCCGGATCTGAACCAGCACACACAAGCCTACGTGGCGCCCCACAGCCCGCTGCAAATCCAGCTGGCAGCGATCTGGCAGGCGGTGTTGCAGGTTGAGCAGGTCGGGCTGGAGGATCACTTCTTCGAGCGCGGCGGCCACTCGTTGCTGGCCACCCAGGTCATCTCCCGGGTCCGGCATGCGCTCAACCTGGAAGTGCCATTGCGCGCGCTGTTCGAACAGCCGACCCTGCGCGCGTTTGCCGACGCCTGCGCGGCGTTGCAGGTGAGCACGGCGCAGCCGTTGGTGGCGCTGGAACGCGACCATCCGCTGGCGTTGTCCTTCGCCCAGGAACGCCAATGGTTCCTCTGGCAACTGGACCCCGCCAGCGCGGCTTATCACGTTCCCACCGCCCTGCACCTGCGTGGTCAGTTGGACATCGCCGCCCTGGAGCAGGCGTTCCAGGCGCTGGTACAGCGCCATGAGCCGCTGCGCACCACCTTTGTCGAGCAGGGCGAGCAGACCCTGCAAGTCATCCATCCCGCCCTGGCAGTGACCATCGAGCGCCAGCGCGTCGAGGTGGCGGCGATCGAGCAGGCGGTGGCCGAGGAAATTCAGCGCCCGTTCGATCTGCGCAGTGGCCCGCTGATGCGCGTCAAATTGCTGGAAGTCGCTGCGCAGCACCATGTGCTGGTCATCACTCAGCATCACATCATCTCCGACGGTTGGTCGATGCAGGTGATGGTCGATGAGCTGGTGGCGCTCTACCAGGGCGACAGCCCATTGCCGGCGTTGCCGGTCCAGTACGCCGACTATGCCCAATGGCAGCGTGACTGGATGGCGGCCGGGGAAAAACAGCGCCAGCTCGATTACTGGTGCACGCGCCTGGGCAGTGAACACCCGCTGCTGGAGCTGCCTCTGGACCATCCGCGCCCGGCGGTGCAAAGCCATCGCGGCGCGCGCCAGAAGATCCATCTGGACAGCACGCTGGTGGCCGAACTCAAGGCGTTGGCCCAGCGTCAGGACGTAACCTTGTTCATGCTGTTGCTGGCCTCGTTCCAGACCGTGCTGCATCGCTACAGCGGACAGTCCGAGATACGTGTCGGCGTGCCGATCGCCAACCGCACGCGCCTGGAAGCCGAACGGCTGGTGGGTTTCTTCGTCAATACCCAGGTCATGCAGGCCGAGCTGCAGGGGCAAATGCCCTTTGCGCAGCTGCTGGCCCAGGTCAAGCAGCGCGCCCTCGAGGCCCAGGCGCATCAGGACCTGCCATTCGAGCAACTGGTGGAAGCCTTGCAGCCCGAGCGCAGCCTCAGCCATAACCCGCTGTTCCAGGTGATGTTCAACCACCAGGACAGCTTGCGCGCCGGCGCCGTGCACGTGCCGGGCCTGGCATTGCAGCCGCTGGACTGGGCCGTTCACAGCACCCAGTTCGACCTGAACCTGGAAACCGAAGAATCCGCCGATGGCCTGTGGGCGTCGCTGACGTACGCCACCGACCTGTTCGAGCCGGCGACCCTGGAACGCCTGGCCGGGCACTGGCATAACCTGCTGCGCGCCGTGGTACGCGATGAATCACAGTCGCTCGACGAACTGGCGATGCTCAGTGCGCCTCAGCGCCAGCAAATGATTGAAGACTGGAACCACACGCCCGCCGACTACCCGCACGAGCAATGCGTACATCAGTTGTTCGAGGCGCAAACGCTCGCCCGGCCGGATGCCACCGCACTGCGCTTCAATGACGTCAGCCTGAGCTACGCCGAACTCAACCGCCGGGCCAATCGCCTGGCGCACCGGTTGATCGCGGCGGGCGTCGGCCCCGACGTGCTGGTGGCGGTGCATGTGGAACGCTCCCTGGACATGGTGGTCGGCCTGCTGGCAACCCTCAAGGCCGGTGGCGCCTACGTGCCGCTCGACCCGCAGTTCCCGGCAGAGCGCCTGGCGTTCATGCTCGAAGACAGCAATGCCCGGGTGTTGCTGACCCAGGCGCATTTGCGCGGTCGTCTCGTACAGCCCCAGGACCTGCTGGTGCTGCTGACCGACGACTGCGACGGTGACGCGCACAACCCTCAGGTGGACGTTACGCCGGAGCACCTGGCCTACGTCATCTACACCTCCGGCTCCACCGGCACGCCCAAAGGCGTGATGGTGCGGCACCAGGCGTTGTGCAGCTTTACCTGCGGCATGGCCGATACCTTGTCCATTGACGGCGATGCGCGTCTGTTGTCGTTGACCACGTTCTCATTCGACATCTTCGCCCTGGAGCTCTTCGTGCCGCTGAGTGTCGGCGCGACGGTGCTGTTGAGCGAGCAGGCCATGGCCCTTGACCCGGAAGCCATCCTCGACCTGGCTCACAACCAGGCAGCCAACGTGCTGCAGGCCACGCCGTCGACCTGGCGCATGCTGCTCGACAGCCCGCGTGCGCACCTGCTGCGCGGTATCCAGTGCCTGTGCGGCGGCGAAGCGCTGCCGGCTGACCTGGCCCAGCGTCTGCTCGATTTGCAGGGCCCGGTGTGGAACCTCTACGGGCCGACGGAAACCACCATCTGGTCGGCGGCCCATCGCTTGCACGAGGCGCAGCCTTTTGTCGGGCGACCTATCGCCAATACCTCGCTGTTTATCCTCAATGCCGGGCTTACCCCCTGCCCGCAGGGCGCGGCCGGCGAGCTGCTGATCGGCGGAGTCGGCCTGGCGCGGGGTTATCACGCGCGGCCGGCACTCACTGCCGAGCGTTTTGTGCCGGACCCGTTCGGCCCGCCAGGCGCACGCCTGTACCGCACCGGCGACCTGGCGCGTTACCGTGAGGACGGCGTGGTCGAGTACATCGGCCGCGTCGACCATCAGGTCAAGGTGCGCGGCTTCCGTATCGAGCTGGGTGAAATCGAAGCCTGCCTGCGGGAGTACCCAGGCGTGCGGGAAGCGGTGGTGCTGGCGGACAACGACCGTTTGATCGCCTACCTGGTGACCACCACGGCGGTGGATTCACAGGCCTGCAAAACCGCGCTGCGCGAGCGGCTGCCGGACTACATGGTGCCGGCGCACGTGTTGCTGCTCGAGCGCCTGCCGCTGACCCCCAACGGCAAGCTCGACCGCAAGGCCTTGCCCAAGGTCGATGCCGGTCAGTTGCACAAGGGCCACCTGGCGCCCGTCACCGCGCGCGAACAACAGGTTGCGGCGATCTGGGCCGAGGTGCTGGAGGTGCCGCAGGTCGGCCTCGACGATCACTTCTTCGAGCTGGGCGGGCATTCCCTGCTGGCCACGCGGGTGGTGTCGCGGGTGCGTCAGGCACTGGCGCTGGAAGTCGCACTCAAGACCCTGTTCGAGCAGCCCCTGCTGGGTGATTTCGTGCGCGCCCTCGGCGAGGAGGGCAGCACCGCACCGGCGCTGCTCAAGGCCGACCGCACGCAACCCTTGCCGTTGTCCTATGCCCAGGAGCGTCAATGGTTCCTCTGGCAACTGGACCCGCAGAGCGCGGCGTATCACATCCCCAGTGCCTTGCGTTTGCATGGCCCATTGAACGAAGCCGCGTTGCAACGCAGTTTCGACACCTTGCTGGCCCGCCATGAAAGCCTGCGCACTCATCTGCGCCAGGAGGCCACGGCTGCGGTGCAGGTCATCGAAGCGGTCGGCCGGATCGCTATCGACCACGGCGCCTGCGAGTACGCCGACCTCAAGGCCACCGTCGCCGCCGAGGTCGCACGGCCCTTCGATTTATTGCGCGGGCCTCTGTTGCGGGTCACGTTGTTGCGCCTGGCCGAGGACGACCACGTGCTGGTGCTGGTGCAGCACCACATCGTCTCCGATGGCTGGTCGATGCAACTGATGGTCGAAGAGCTGGTGCAGCTGTACGCCGCGTTTAGCCAGGGTCAAACCGCGGATCTGCCGGCGCTGCCGATCCAGTACGCCGACTATGCCGTATGGCAACGCAACTGGATGGAGGCCGGCGAGCAAACACGTCAACTGGCCTATTGGCGTGAGCAGTTGGGCGGCGAGCAACCGGTACTGGAGCTGCCGTTCGACTTTCCGCGCCCGGCGCTGCCAAGCCATCGCGGTGCGCGCCTGGGCATCGACCTGGCGCCAGGACTGCTGGAAGGCCTGCGCACCCTGGCGCGCAATGCCGGCGTCACCTTGCCGATGGTGTTGTTGGCGTCCTACCAGGCGCTGTTGCATCGCTACAGCGGCCAGGAAGACGTGCGCGTCGGCGTGCCGGTTGCCAACCGCAACCGCCTGGAGACCGAGGGCCTGATTGGCTTCTTCGTCAACACCCAAGTGCTCAAGGCCGACCTTCACGGGCAGATGAGCGTCGAGCAGCTGCTGCGCCAGGTGCGCCAGCGCTCCCTGGACGCCCAGGCCCATCAGGACCTGCCGTTCGAGCAACTGGTGCAAGCGCTGCATCCGGAGCGCAGCCTCAGCCTGAGCCCGTTGTTCCAGGTGCTGTTCAACCACCGCGTAACGTCCGCCGAGCGTCAGTTGCAGCAGCTGACCGACCTGCACATTGAGGTCCTGGGCTGGGATGACGGCGTGGCCCAGTTCGACCTGGCGCTGGACGTGGAAGAAAGCCCGACGGCGCTGCATGCCTCCCTGAGCTATGCCACCGACCTGTTTGCACCCGCCACCATCGCGCGCATGGCCGGGCATTGGCAGAACCTGTTGCAGGCGATGGTGGCCGATCAGACTCAAGCCATCGGCCAGTTGCGCGTGTTGGATCAGCACGAGCAGCAGCACATCCTGCAACTGTGGAACCGCGCCGATGCCGGCTATCCGTCCCAGCGGCTGGTGCATGAGTTGGTCGCCGACCGTGCCCGGGAGACCCCGGATGCTGTCGCGGTGAAGTTCGATGCGCACACCCTCAGTTACGCAGAACTCGACACCCAGGCCAACCGCCTGGCTCATGCGCTGATCGCCCGTGGCGTCGGCCCGGAAGTGCGCGTGGCGATTGCCATGCCGCGCAGTGCCGAGATCATGGTGGCGTTCCTCGCGGTGCTGAAGGCCGGTGGCGTGTACGTGCCGCTGGATATCGAATACCCGCGTGATCGCCTGCTGTACATGATGCAGGACAGCCGGGCGCAATTGCTGCTCAGCCATACCCGCGCCCTGGCGCAACTGCCGGTCCCCGATGGGCTGGAGACCCTGGCGATTGACTGCAGCGAGCAATGGGCGCAGTGCAGTGACCGCGCGCCGAATGTGGCGCTGGACGGCGACAACCTTGCCTACGTGATCTACACCTCCGGTTCCACCGGCATGCCCAAGGGCGTGGCGGTGTCCCACGGGCCACTGGTGGCGCACATTATCGCCACCGGCGAGCGCTATGAAACCCGCCCGGCCGATTGCGAACTGCACTTCATGTCATTCGCCTTCGACGGCGCCCATGAAGGCTGGATGCACCCGTTGATCAATGGCGCCAGCGTGCTGATCCGCGACGACAGCCTGTGGCTGCCGGAATACACCTATGAACAGATGCACCGCCACAACGTGACCATGGCGGTGTTCCCACCGGTGTACCTGCAGCAACTGGCCGAACACGCCGAGCGCGACGGCAACCCTCCAGCGGTGCGCGTGTACTGCTTCGGCGGGGATGCAGTGGCCCAGGCCAGCTACGACCTGGCCTGGCGCGCGCTGAAGCCGACCTACCTGTTCAACGGCTACGGCCCCACCGAAACCGTGGTCACGCCGCTGCTGTGGAAGGCGCGCAAGGGTGACCCGTGCGGCGCCGTCTACGCGCCCATCGGCACTTTGCTCGGCAACCGCAGCGGCTACGTGCTGGACGCGCAGCTCAACCTGCAACCCATCGGCGTGGCCGGTGAGTTGTACCTGGGCGGCGAGGGCGTGGCCCGGGGTTACCTGGAGCGTCCGGCGTTGACCGCCGAACGTTTCGTGCCGGACCCGTTCGGCAAGCCCGGCAGCCGCGTGTATCGCAGCGGCGACCTGACCCGTGGGCGTCC
>NZ_CVTX01000016.1:0-4902 GCF_900005715.1 Pseudomonas sp. 34 E 7 | reverse complement strand
TGGCCGAACAAGCCTGCGAAGGCGCCAGCCTGTGGTGGGGACGCGGTTCGCAGCGTATTTCTCCCGGTTTATTACGGTGTCAGGGCTTGCCTGCCGCCAGCGATTTTGCGCAGTTTCTGCTCGGACAAGAAGGTGTGGTGTAGATGGGGGCGACTTACAAATCCGCGAGCAAAAGCCATGTGGGCATGGTCCGCCAGGTCAACGAAGATGCGTGCCTGGAGCTGCCGGAGAACCGCCTGTGGGTGGTCGCCGATGGCATGGGCGGGCACGCGGCGGGGGATTACGTCAGCAGCCTGATCGTCGACAGCCTGCGCGCCGTCCCGGTGGGGCGCTCCCTCGACGAATACGCGGCCGCCTTGCGCAACGACCTGATCCGCATCAATGCGGCGGTACGTGAAGAAACCGCCAACCGTGGCGTGACCATGATGGGCAGCACCGTAGTGGTGCTGGCCGCGCGCGGCTTGCGCGGGGTGTGCCTGTGGGCCGGCGACAGTCGCCTGTATCGCCTGCGCGACGGTGAGCTGGAAAGCCTCTCGCGCGACCACAGCTACGTGCAGGACCTGCAAGACAGCGGCCTGCTCAGCGAAGCCGATGCCCGCGTGCACCCACGCGCCAATATCGTCACCCGCGCAGTGGGCGTGGAAGCGCAACTGGACGTGGCGTCGGTGGAGCTGTTGATCGCCCCCGGCGACAGCTACCTGCTGTGCAGCGACGGCCTGACCAAGACCGTCGAGGATCATGAGATTGGCGAAGTGCTCGGCCACGACGCACCGGATGAAATCGTGCGCAGCCTGGTGCACCTGGGGCTCAATCGCGGCGCGCCGGACAACATCACCACGATCGTTGTGAAGGTCTCCTCATGAAGATCGAGATCCCGGGCTACGTTATCGAAGGCGAGATCGGCGAAGGCGCCATGGCCAACGTCTACCTGGCGACCCAGCGCTCGCTGGAACGCAAGGTGGCGTTGAAGGTGATGGCGGCGGCCCTGGCGGCCGATCCGACGTTCTGCGAACGCTTCCTGCGCGAGGGCAAAACCCTGGCGCGCCTGTCGCACCCGCACACGGTGACCATCCATGACATCGGCAATGTCGGCGAGCTGTATTACATGGCCATGGAGTACCTGCCCAACGGTACGCTCAAAGAGCGCATTGCCGCCGGGCTGACCCCGGAGCAGGGCGTGACGCTGATCCGCCAGATTGCCTCGGCGCTCGGTTATGCCCATGCCCAGGGGCTGGTGCACCGCGATGTGAAGCCGGCGAACATCCTGTTCCGCGCCGATGGCACGGCGGTGTTGTCGGACTTCGGTATCGCCAAGTCCCTGGACGACCGCACCCAGTTCACCCAGGCCGGTTTCGCCGTGGGCACGCCGAGCTACATGAGCCCGGAGCAGGCACGCGGTCAGGAGATCGATGGTCGCGCCGACCTGTATGCGCTGGGCGTGGTGCTGTACGAGATTCTGGTCGGCGAGTTGCCCTACCGCGGAACCGATGCGCTTTCGACGGCGCTCGCGCACCTGACTGAGCCGTTGCCGGAATTGCCGGTGCACCACGGCCGTTACCAGGAGGTGCTGCGCAAGTTGTTGGCCAAGGACCCGGCGGAGCGTTATCCGGATGCCGACGCATTAGTGCTGGCCCTGGACAACCTGCCGGCGGACTCGTCGGAGGCCACCTTGGTACGGCCGCTGCCGATCCCGCTGAGTTTTGACTTGGCGGGCATCACGCCTGTCACCGTCGACATACCCACCGACAAACCGCAGCCGCAGCCGATAGTGCGCCAACCGGTCGTGACGCCAACGCAGCACAACGCCCCGTCCGAACAGCGCCGTGGGCCGGTGTTGGCATTGGCCGCCGTGGCGGTTGCGGTGGCACTGGCCATCGGTGGTGCCAGCTATTGGTGGTTGAGCGGCGCCGACGAGCCGGTCAAGCCGCCCGCTGCCGTGGTGCCTGAAAAGGCGCCTGCAGCGGTGCCGCCAGCGGCGGTCGCGTTGGCTGATGGCGGCCAGCGTCCGTTATTGATGGCCGGCAAGAAGACCCTGTTCCAGCGCGTGCTCAGCAAACCCGGCGCCAAGCTTTCAGCGGACGCGGGCAGCGCGCCGGGCAAGGCGCTGCCGGCGTTTTCCGTGCTCTACGTCTACCAACGCAAAGACATCGACGGCAGCCCGTGGGTACGTGTCGGCGCCGCCACCGACGGGCGCAGCGACGGTTGGCTGCCGGCCGCCCAGGTCAGCGACTGGAAGCAAAGCCTGGTATTGAAATTCACCGAACGCTCGGGGCGCGCGCCGGTGATGTTCCTGCGCCAGTCCGGCGAGGTGGAAAAACTGCTGGCCGATCCGGCTGCGGCGAAAAGCGCGTTGGCCAGGGCGCAGAACAACCGCGAGGACAACCAGCAAGTCCTGGCCCTGGAACCCACCGCCAGCGCGGTGCCGCAAAACCAGTTTTACCTGTTGCCGATCTTTGATTCCAAAGAGAGCTTCGACGAAAACGGCCAGCCGGTGCAGCTGCTTAACGTGGCGTCCATCGACCCTGGCAGCAGCGCAGTCGCCAAGCCGTCGGCGCCCGCAATCAATGCCCATGCCGACGCCTTCCGTACCGCCGTGGTGCTGGTGGTCGACACCACCGTGTCGATGCAGCCCTATATCGATCAAGTGCGCGATGTGGTCCACGAGCTGCAAACACGCATCGCCGAGCGCGGCGAGTTGGACAGCGTCAGCTTCGGCCTGGTGGGCTTTCGCAACAGCATCAAGAAAACCCCCGGCCTGGAATACGTGGCCAAAACCCTGATCACCCTCGACCAGGGCCGCGATCCGCAGCGTTTCCTCGACCTGGCGCGGCAGGTCAAGGCCTCGACGGTGTCCAGCCACTCGTTCAACGAAGACGCGTTTGCCGGCGTGATGCAGGCGGTGGACGGCATGGACTGGTCCGGCTACGGCGGGCGCATCATCCTGCTGGTCTCCGATGCTGGCGCGCTGCGCAAGAACGACCCGTTCGCGGCCACCCAGATGAACGAAGCCGAAGTACGTCAGGCGGCGCTGGGCAAGCAGATCAAGATCTACGCGCTGCATCTGCGCACCGATGCCGGCAAGAAAACCCATGCCGGCGCCGAAAGCCAGTATCGCGTCCTCACCGCCGACGCCAACCCGCAGATCGGCGACCTGTACACCCCCGTGCCGGGCGGCGATGTGCGCAAGCTGGGCGAGCGCGTCGATGAGATCGGCACGGTGTTTGCCAACCTTGTGCATCAGGTGCGCAGCAACACGCCGCAGCCGGTGCCGTTACTCAGTGCCGCGCCGAGCCTGGCGGACAAATCCGCAGCCGTCGGTTATGCCATGCACATGGACTTCCTCGGCCGCAAGACCGCCAGCCAGGCGCCGCAACTGGTCAGCGCCTGGACCGCCGACCGCGACCTGACCAACCCGGCGCTGCCGGCGTTCCAGGTGTGCGTGATGCTGACCAAGCTGCAACTCAACGACCTGCAACAGTCGCTGAAGTTGATCGTGGATGCGGCGCGCAAGACCCAAAGCTCGCCCAAGGACTTCTTCCAGGAAATCGCCAGCGCCTCGGCCTACATGAGCCGTGACCCGCAAGCCCTGCGCAAGGGCGGCAACCTGGCCGACGGCGGCCTGTTGGGCGAGTACCTGGAGGGGCTGCCGTACCGCAGCAAGTCGCTGAACATGACCCAGGACCTGTGGTTGTCGTTGAGTGTGGCCGAGCAGGAGGATTTCATCGACGAGCTGGATTCGAAAATCCGTCTCTACGAGACCTTCCACAATGACCTGGCCAACTGGGTGCGGTTCGGTGATGCCGAGCCGGGCGATGCGTTGTACCGCGTGCCGTTGTCGACGCTGCCGTGATGCTGAGCCTGAACGCGGTGCACAAGAGCCGGGGCGTCGGCAGCCAGCGCTATAGCCTGATAATTCCGGCGCTGCACCTGCGCGCGGGTGAGCAACTGGCGATTGTCGGGCCCAGCGGCTGCGGCAAAAGCACCTTGCTCGATATGCTCGCACTGGTGCTGGCGCCGGACCGGATCGGGCAGTTCGAACTCAACCGGATCGACATCGATGGGCTGTGGCGCGCCGACCGGCAAACCGATCTCGCCCAGTTGCGCAGCCGGCATTTGGGCTATGTGCTGCAAACCGGCGGGCTGCTGGCGTTTCTCGATGTGCGCGGCAATATCGCCTTGCCCCGGCAGTTGCTGGGTTTGAAGGATGACGGCAGCGTGGCGCGCCTGGCCGAGCAATTGCAAATCAGCGATCAACTGCACAAGCGTCCGGCGGCGCTGTCGGTGGGCCAGCGCCAACGCGTGAGCTGCGCCCGCGCCCTGGCCCATGCACCGCAACTGGTGTTGGCCGACGAGCCGACGGCGTCCCTGGACCCGCTCAATGCCGAGCGCGTGATGCAAGCCCTGCTGGCCCAGGCCCGTGAACACCGCGCCGCCTGTGTGATCGCCACCCATGATGAACCCCTGGCCCGCGCCAGTGGCTTGCAGGTGCGCCGCATCGGTTGCCGTCGCGATGCCGACGGCGGTGTCACCGCCACGCTCGGGGAGGCCTGCTGATGCGCATCGGCCTGGTGGCGTCCCTTGCCTGGCAGGACTACCGCGACGATGCGTGGCTGTCGGCCTGCTCGGTGCTGGCGCTGGTGGCAGTCATCGCGCCGTTGCTGGTGTTATTTGGCCTGAAATTTGGACTGGTTGGCAGTTTGACCCAACGCCTGGAGACCGACCCCGCGACCCGTGAAATTATTCCGTTGGGCGGCGGTCGATTCAGCAGCGCTTTCGTCGAGCAGCTTGGCCGGCGTAGCGATGTGGCGTTTGCCATACCGCGTACGCGGCAGATTGCGGCGACCGCGCAAGTGGGTGCCCTGGTTTTGGAAATGCTGCCGACCGCGCCGGGTGACCCGCTGC
>NZ_CVTX01000036.1:0-6567 GCF_900005715.1 Pseudomonas sp. 34 E 7 | reverse complement strand
GACGGGTAGCGCTGGAGGCCCGGCTGCCTGGTTTGGCGAGTTGGGCGCGGGTCGTCGATTATCGACTGGACGCCTTGAGCCGCCTGCCCTCGGTGGAGATTTATCGGGAAAGTCAGCTGCAGGCCGAGGATGTGCTGGATTTCGCCGCCGAGCACGTATTTATCGCCACCGGCTCACATTGGCGGCGGGACGGCCTGGGGCGCGCCCTGCGCCAGGCATTACCGGGCCTTGAGTGCCTGCCAGTGCTGACGCCGGACGAGGTGATGGCGGGTGTGCTGCCGGCTTCGCCGGTGCTGCTGTTCGATGATGACCACTACTACATGGGCAGCGTGCTGGCCGAGCACCTGGTGGCGCGAGGCGTGGAGGTGATCTTCGTCACCCCGGCGGCGGATGTGGCGGCCTGGACGCACAACACCCTCGAGCAGCATCGCATCCAGCGTCGTCTGATGGAGTTGAATGTCACGATCATCCCCTCCCATACGCTGGTCCGGGCGATGCCGGAGGGGGTGATGGCAGGGTGTGTCTACACCGAGCGCACACGGTTCATCGGCGCCGCATCCTTGCTGCTGGTGACCTCCCGAGCGCCTGAACAGGCGTTGTATCAGGCATTGAATAACACCCCCGAACGGTTGCAGGCGGCGGGTATCGGCACGCTGGCGCTGGTCGGTGATTGCGTGGCGCCCGGCACGATTGCAGCAGCGGTGTATTCAGGGCATCGAAGCGCCCGCGAGTTCGACGCGCCGGCTGGGTCGTTAGTGGTTAAACGAGAAATTCCATTTATTGAGGTGCAGTAAGTTCAGCTGTTTCATCTATAACGAGGAATACAATAATGAAAAAAATACTCCTGCTGTTAATCACCACGTTTTTATTCAATACATCGCTTCTGGCCAAAGACTATGAAGTGATTCGTTTTGCTGCCGATCCCAACTACGCGCCCTTTGCTTATAAAGACAGTACGGGAACGTTGACCGGCTTTGAAATTGATATCGGTCAAGCTATCTGCGCGCAGTTGAATGTGCGCTGCCAATGGGTTGAAAGCGACTTCGACGCAATGATCCCCAGCCTGAACGCCGGCAAGATTGACGCAATCCTGGCTTCAATGACCATCACTGCCGCGCGGCAAAAGGTTATCGATTTTTCCTCGGAAGTCTTTTCCAGCCCTACCGCCATGGTGTTCCGTCCTGGTACCGAGCTTTCCACAGGCACGGCCGTCGGCTATCTGCAGGGCAGTACCCAGGAAATGTATGCCCTTAAGGTGCTCGCCGGCCAAGGCATCAAGGTGGTGGCTTACGCCGATCAGGAGCAGGTGTATGCCGACTTGCAAACAGGCCGTTTGCAGGCTTCGCTGCAAGATGCGCAGCAAGCGCAAAGCGGGTTCTTGCGTTCGCCCCAGGGCGCCGGGTTCGTACTGGGGCCGATCATCGAGAGCGAGCTGATGCCGTCCAAGAGCGGCATTGGCATCGCCAAGGGCAACCAGGGGCTCAAGGCGCTGCTGGATAAGGCGCTGGCGGCGCTCCACGCCGACGGCACCTACGCCCGCCTGCAGGAGCAGTATTTTCCCGGCGTGAACATGTTCAGCGGCCAATAACCGCCCTCCAGGCCAACGAGGGCAAAACATGCTACCGACCTTCTCCCAATTCGTCGCGACCCTGGGCGCCTTTGCGCCGATGTTACTGCATGGCGTGTGGATCACCCTGCAACTGGCGCTGTTGTCGTTGCTGCTGGGGCTTGTCCTCGGCCTGCTCGGTGCCGGCGCCAAGCTGTCCGGGGTGCGCACGTGGCGTTTGTGCGCGCAGCTCTACACCACGTTGATACGCGGTGTGCCGGACCTGTTGCTGATGCTGTTGATTTTTTACGGGCTGCAAACCGGCTTGAGCCGTCTGACCGCCGGGTTGGGCTGGGCGTACATCGACATTGACCCTTTCAGCGCGGGCGTGCTGACACTGGGGTTTATCTACGGCGCCTATTTCACCGAAACCTTTCGCGGCGCCTTGCTGGCTGTACCGCGCGGCCAGTTCCAGGCGGCCAAGGCCCTTGGTTTGACCTTCCGCCAGAGCTTCGTGCATGTGATCTTCCCGCAAATGATGCGGTTCGCCTTGCCGGGGTTGGGCAATAACTGGATGGTCCTGCTCAAGGCCACAGCGCTGGTGTCGATCATCGGCTTGGCGGACCTGGTGAAAGTCGCCCAGGTGGCGGGCAAAAGCAGCCAGCAACTGCTGGCCTTCCTGCTGCTGGCGGCGGTGGTGTACCTGCTGCTCAGCAGTGCTTCAAACCTGATACTGGGTTGGCTGGAGCGTCGTTACGCCGGCGGCGTGCAGGAGCCGTCACGATGATGGAACTCATCCAGGAGTACTGGCGACCGTTGATTTATTCCGACGGCTACCAGATCACCGGCCTGGCCATGACCTTGTGGCTGACCAGCGCGTCGTTAGGCCTGGGCCTGCTGCTGGCGTTGCCGTTGTCCATCGCCAGGACATCCGCCCGGCGCTGGCTGCGCTGGCCGGTGCAAGGCTATACCTACCTGTTTCGTGGCACGCCGCTGTACATCCAGTTGCTGATTTTCTACACCGGTATCTACAGCCTGGCCGCCGTGCGCGAACAGCCGTTGCTCGATGCGTTTTTCCGCGAAGCCCTCAACTGCACCCTGCTCGCATTCGCGCTGAATACCGCCGCCTACACCACAGAGATTCTGGCGGGCGCCATTCGCGCAATGCCTCGCGGGGAAATCGAGGCCGCGCGGTCCCTGGGTTTTGACGGGTGGAAACTGTACGTGCACCTGATCATGCCTTCGGCCCTGCGCCGATCATTGCCGTACTACAGCAATGAAGCAATTTTCATGCTGCATTCCACCACCCTGGCGTTCACGGCCACGGTGCCGGACATCCTCAAAGTCGCGCGGGATGCCAATGCCGCCACCTTTCTTACCTTCCAATCCTTCGGCCTGGCCGCCGTCCTTTATCTGAGCATTACGTTTGCCCTGGTCGGCCTGTTTCGCCTGGCTGAACGGCGTTGGCTAAGTTTTCTCGATGCGGGCCGATAGGGGGCGTCATGCACACTCAAAATCACAGGTTGTTGAGCGCTGTACCCGGCACGGCACGGCAGATCCATAGTTTTCATTACGGCCCGGCCGATGCGCCGGGCAAGGTGTATATCCAGGCCTCCCTGCATGCCGATGAACTGCCGGGGATGCTGGTGTGCTGGCATCTGAAACAGCGACTGGCGCATCTGGACGCGGCCGGGGCGCTGCGCTGGGAGGTGGTGCTGGTGCCGGTGGCCAATCCGCTGGGGCTGGAACAGGTGTTGATGGACGTGCCGCAGGGACGCTTCGATAACGACAGTCGAGAGAACTTCAATCGCTTCTTTATCGATGTCAGCCGGCAGGTCGCGGATCAGGTGCAGGACGCGCTGACCGCAGACCCTGCGCATAATCTGCAACTGATCCGTTCGACCCTGCGGCAAACCCTTGTCGACCAAGTGCCGGCGACGCAACTGCAGTCAATGCGCTTGATCCTGCAAACATTGGCGTGTGATGCCGATGTGGTGCTGGACCTGCATTGTGATTTCGAGGCCGTACAGCATCTGTACCTGGCGCCGCACGCCTGGCCGCAGGTGGAGCCGCTGGCGCAGTACCTCGGCGCGCAAGCCTGCTTTATGAGCGAAGACGCGGGCGGGCACTCGTTCGACGATTGCTACACCCTGTTCTGGGCGCAGATGCAGGCGTGTTTCCCGGGGCGTTTGGCCGCGCCGGGATTTGCCGCGACCGTGGAGCTGCGCGGTGTGGCCGATGTGGAGGATGGGCTGGCTCGCCAGGACTGTCAGGCACTGATCAACTATTTGACGCTGCGCGGCGCGATTGATGGCCAGGCGCCGCCACCGCCGGCGTTGCTGAACCCGCCCACACCCTTGGCCGGGGTTGAGCCGGTGGTGAGTCCGGTGGGAGGCTTGATTGTATTTTGCGCGCAGGTGGGCGATTACCTCAAAGCTGGACAGGCGCTGGCGCACATCATCGATCCAGTCACTGATCGCGTAACGCCGGTAGCGTGTGCACGTGAAGGACTGTTGTATGTGCGCTCAGTGCGCCGAATGGCGAGCGCCGGTATGACCATCGCCCATGTGGCGGGGCCTGCGGCGTATCGGCAGGGCTATCTGTTATCGCCGTGATCAGGGCAGGGGGGAGAAGGGTGAGCGCCCATCGGCACTCTGCAGTTCCTGCAGGTAATTGCGGAAGATCTGCCCCAGCACCTGGGTGGCCACTTCCAGTTCATCGCGCTGCATGTGCTCGGCCACTTCGTCGGCGGTGTCCAAGGCGTCTTCGGCGCCGTTGACGGCCGCCATTTTCAGCACGATGTAGGCCTGGACGTTATTGGCCGGCACACCTTCGCCACGGAAGAACATGTTGCCGAGCTGGAATTGCGCCTGTGCATGGCCTTGCAGCGAAGCTTTTTCGAAGTAGCTCAACGCTTTGTTGAGATCGACGGCCGGGTTCTTACTGTCGTGGAAGTATTCGCCCAACTCGTATTGCGCTTGCGCATCCCCTTCGTCAGCCTGTTTCTGGCACGCGCTCAGGGCTTCGGCCTGGGTGTCGGGCTGGGTATTAAGGGTGCAACGACCCATCGCTGGAATTAACAACGAGTTGCCGCCTGCTTGTGCATGCGCCAGCAGCGGCTGAAGGAGCAACAGGCAGCCCAGAACCAGGGTGCGGCCGGTGCGTTTCATGGGAATCGACTTACCTCTGACGGGGCGCGCGGACCCTCGGGGAGTCCAATAAGCGCGCATTATGAAATAAGCAGGCCTCTGCTTACAAAGTCTTTACTCGTTTTTCTGCTGCTTGGGCAAGTTATCTGCCGGATTGCAGGGCAATTCTCGAAAAAACCGGGAAATCTCTGTAGGCAAAGTAGCAAATCTGACGCCGCCACGGGCAGCGTCAGAGGGTTGCCGTCACTTATTTCAGGGCCGCGAAGGCGCGCTCGGCAGCGTCCAGGGTCAGCTTCAGCTCGGCTTCGCCATGGGCGATCGACGTGAAGCCGGCCTCAAAGGCACTCGGCGCCAGGTACACGCCGCCTTCGAGCATCAGGTGGAAGAAACGCTTGAACAGGTCGGCATCGCTGCCCATGACGTCATCGAAGGTGACGATGTCGTCGGCACCGCTGAAGTACAGGCCAAACATGCCGCCGGCCTGGGTGGTGACGAACGGGATACCGGCGGCGTCGGCACGCACTTGCAGGCCGTCCAGCAGGCGGGTGGTGTAGTCGGTCAGTTCGGCATGGAAGCCCGGACGGCTGATCAGACGCAGGGTGGTCAGGCCGGCCGCCATCGCCAGCGGGTTACCGGACAGCGTGCCGGCCTGGTACACCGGGCCCAGCGGGGCGATGTGCTGCATGATCTCGCGCTTGCCGCCGAAGCAGCCCACCGGCATGCCGCCGCCGATGATCTTGCCGAAGGTGCTCAGGTCCGGCGTGACGCCGTAGTGCGCCTGGGCGCCACCGAGGGCCACGCGGAAACCGGTCATCACTTCATCGAAAATCAGCACCACGCCGTGTTTGTCGCACTGCTCGCGCAGACCTTCAAGGAAACCCGGGGCCGGCGGGACGCAATTCATGTTGCCGGCGACCGGCTCGACGATGATGCAGGCCACCTCCTGACCGACGTCAGCGAGCATCTGCGCGACGGCGTCAATGTCGTTGAATGGCAGGGTCAGGGTGTGTTTGGCGAACGCCGCCGGCACGCCGGCCGAACTCGGTACGCCCTGGGTCAGGGCGCCGGAACCGGCTTTTACCAACAGGCTGTCGGAGTGGCCGTGGTAGCAACC
Organism: Pseudomonas sp. 34 E 7; assembly: GCF_900005715.1. Lineage (NCBI taxonomy): Bacteria > Pseudomonadati > Pseudomonadota > Gammaproteobacteria > Pseudomonadales > Pseudomonadaceae > Pseudomonas > Pseudomonas sp. 34 E 7. Next base: position 758 of record NZ_CVTX01000036.1, on the reverse strand, counting down.
TTCGAACTTGATGATGCTGTCGCGGCCGGTGAAACCACGGGCCAGGCGGATCGCGCTCATGGTGGCTTCGGTGCCGGAGCTGACCATGCGCACCATTTCCATCGACGGCACGATCGAGCAGACCAGGTCGGCCATCTCGGTTTCCATCGCGGTCGGAGCACCGTAGGACAAACCGTGCTGCAGTTGCTGGCGAACGGCGTCCAGCACCTCCGGATGGCTGTGACCGAGGATCATCGGGCCCCAGGAGCCGACGTAGTCGACATAGCGCTTGTCATCTTCGTCGGTGACATAGGCGCCTTCGGCATGCTTGAAGAACAATGGCGTGCCGCCCACGCTCTTGAACGCACGCACGGGGGAGTTCACACCGCCGGGGATGTGTTTCTGGGCATTGGCAAACAGGGTTTCGGAACGGGACATGATGGAAGTCTCTCTGAAATCAAATCTTAAGAAGGGCGTTGAAAGCACGGGCGCGGCGCGTGACTTCCTGGGTGCTGTCGGCGCCGAACAGGCCGTGCACCACGGCGAGCAGGTCGGCCCCGTGGGCCACCAGCGGTTCGGCGTTTTCCAGGGTGACGCCGCCGATCACGCAGATCGGTAGGTGCAGGCGTGTGCGCGCCTCGGCCAGCATGTCAACGGTGGCGGCCGGGGCGCCGGGTTTGGTCGTGGAATTGAAGAAGCGCCCGAAGGCGACGTAACTGGCGCCTTCCTTCGCGGCCTGTTCGGCCAGTTCGATCTGGCTATGGCAGGTGGCGCCGATG
>NZ_CVTX01000044.1:0-303 GCF_900005715.1 Pseudomonas sp. 34 E 7 | reverse complement strand
CGATACGCAGCTCGGCACCGGCCAATGGCTGGCCCAGCGGCAGGTAAGCGCCCTGCCCGGCCTCCGTCACCTCGCCACAGACCACACCGATGGTGGTTTCCGACGGGCCGTAGTGGTTGAACACGCGCAACTGCGGCGCCAGTTCGCGGATGCGCGCGAACAGCGCCGCATCGAAGCCTTCACCGCCCAGGATCAGCAACTGCCGCGGCAGTACCCGCCGGGCATCGTCCAGCGCCAACAGGCCACGCAAATGCGAAGGGGCGATCTTCAGGCAGTCCACGGGATGTTGGGCCAGGAAATCGG
>NZ_CVTX01000097.1:0-8271 GCF_900005715.1 Pseudomonas sp. 34 E 7 | reverse complement strand
AGCTCGGGTTTGGCGCTGCCGTCATCGGCGCGGGCGGTGGTTTTCAGGCTTTGTGCATCGACGTCGTTGCGCCCGGCGATGACGTTGAGTTCGCGGGCGTTGATTTGCGCGTTGATCCTGGCCGAGCGGGTGATGATGTCGAAGCGGTCGACGTTGCTGGCGTTCAGGCCTTCGCCATCGATGGTCACGGCGCCGCCATCGACCTGGTAGCTTTTCAACTGGCCGGTCGGGTCGATGACCGGCTTACCCGTGGTCAGGGTCACGTTGGGCGTATTGATAAAGCCGCAACCGCTGCACGTCACGCCGTACGGGTTGGCCACGATGACCTTGGCCGACTGCCCCGCCACTTCGGTATAACCGCGCAACTGACTGGCGCTGCCGCCGTTGACTTCGTTAAGAATGACGCTGGCCGCGCCGCCCTTGAGGTTGGGGTTGCCGACAATGATCCCGCCCAGTTGGGTGTTTTGCAGCGCGCCGTTGGCGTTGTTGAGAATCACGCCGTTGGGGCCGACGTTGTACTGCTGGAACTGGTTATGGGACAAGCCTGCGCCGTTCGGTGTGGCGATGTTCACCACCGGCACGCCATTGCCCGCCGCGCCCACCGTGGTACCTGGCGCACTGACCACGATGCCCTCGGCCTGGGCCAGCAGCGGCTGCCAGAACAGCGCGTTGGCGAGGATCAGCGCCAGCCCGCGTTTGGGCAGGCCGAAGAACGCGTTTCGCGGCTTCAGGGCGGCGGAAGGTTGGCGGGCCAGGAAGGCAAATTGTCGAACGTCCATTTTCAGTTTCTCGCTGCGGCGCAACGTTGAATTACAGGAACAAATCCAGGCGGAAGTAGATCGGCGCTTCGCGCTCGGTGACGACTCCGGGTTTTTCCAGCGAGTGGGCAAAGGTCACGCTGGTGCTGACGTTCTTGCCTCGGGCGAACAGCTCCAGGGAGTTGCTGGACACGCGGCCATGAACGTTGTCGTTGTAGCGGTCGTTGCGGATCACGCCCTGGTCGTAGCCGACGCTGGCGCCGTATTCGAAGAAGGCCGGGCGCATCCAGTCGAGGGTCACCGGGCGCGCCCAGCGCACTTCGTTGCGCCAGTAGCCGCCGCTGTCGCCGGTCAGCAACTGGTCCTTGAAACCGCGCACCGAAGCCGAGCCGCCGAGGCTCATGCGCTGGGGCGAGAACAGCGGGTCTTCACTGCGTTGACCGGTGGCCAGGCTGCTGAAGCTGAACGACTCGCCCCACAGACTGAACGGTTGCAGGTAGCTGACGGTGGCGGTGTATTTGCGGTAGCGCGAGTTCGGCTGGCGGCGGCCGAAGGCGTCGCGCTCTTCCTGGGACTGGGCGTCGAGCAGGCCGATGCCGTTTTGCATGCCCAGGTCCAGGTTGACGAAGGCTGTGCCGATACGCCGACCGTGGTTGACGCCCAGTTGCAGTTCGCTGAGGCGGTTGCTGCTAGGCGCGGTGCGCACGTCGAGGATGTAGTTGTTGGTGCGCAGGTGCGCGAGGCCGACGTTGACCGAGGTCTTGCTCACGTCATCGCGGTGGATGACCCGTTCGGCGCGCAGTTGGTGGTTCTGGTTGTCGCCGTCCTGCTTGTATTTGAAGTCGTCGGTCACGCCGAAGGTGCGGTAGTCGCTCTCGCTGTAGGTGTAGCTGAAGTTCCACCAGCCCCACGGCACGTTGTAATAGAGCATGGTGTTTTTCGAGGTTTTCTGGTGGTCGCTGATGGCGTCATGGCCGCCGCGCAGAATCAACTGGTCGCCCAGGCCCAGCGGGCTGTCCCATTCAAGGCCGGCGCCCCATTGCTGTTCGCCGGTGCTTTTCTGGCCGTCGTTATTGCGCGACAGGCTGGCGCGCCAGGGCTTTTGCGCGGTGTTCTTGACCACCACGTCGCTGCCGCCGACTTGCTTGCCGGGGGTCAGTTCCATCTGCGCCTGTTTGGACGGCAGACGGTTGAGCTGGTCCACCAGTTGCTCGATTTCACGCAGGTTCAGCGCTTCGCCGACCTTGCCGGGAAAGGCCATGGCCAGTTCGCGTTCGGTCACGGTGCTGCCTTCGGCGCTGCGCAAGGCTTCGAGCTTGCCTTCCACCACCAGCACTTGCAGGTGGCCGGTGGAGAGGTCTTGCTGCGGCAGGTAGGCGCGGCTGGTGACGCGGCCTTTGCCGAGGTAGTAGTCGGTGATGGCCTTGAGCAGGTCGTTGAGCTGGGACACGCCCAGGCATTGGCCGACATAGGGCTTGAGCAGGCGCTCGCGCTCGGAGGCCGGCAGGCTGTCGGCGCCTTTGAGTTCGATGTCTTTGATCGGGAAGCAACGGGTGTCGGCGGGCGCGGTGGGCGCCTCGGGTTTGGCCGCTTTGCCGGGCAGGTCTTGAAGTTCCTGGAGACGCCGCTGCTGCTCTTCGAGCAGGCGGTTCTGCCGATCGCGGATCAGGTCCTGGTCCCCGGGCGTGGGGGCGGCGAATGCGCTGTTCAGCGTGAAGAAAGTCAGCAGGCAGACGCCCAGCAGCCGAGTCCATGGCAGGAGCAAGTACATGTTCGATCCGTCGATTTACAAAGGGCGGCAAATTAACATCGAAGCATGCGTCATGCCAATATCCCGACTGCTTTATCGGCAGGCGCCTTAAAAACAACTAACCGACTGATTTTTAAATAAAATCTTATTAAGCATCGGTATCTTGCCTGGCGATTCCGATAGACGGTAGCAATGATCTAACTGATGAGTAACGGTAACGCGCCGAGCGTCGCTTCAGATGCTTTCTAAAAAGGGCTTCTCAGTTGAGCAGAAACACCATCAACGCATTGTCATTCAACCGCCCCTGAAAGCTCGGCGCCAACGGCTCGACCGGCGACCCCTTCAACAGCGCCGCGTCCTTGCGCGCCACAATCACCCAGGATGGCCGGGGCAATGTGGCGAGCTTTTCCAGTTCGTTACGCCCGACGAAAAACGGCTGTTCATCGTGGTCCAGGTTCATCATGTAGCGCACCGCCCAGGTGTCCCGGCCCAGGTCGACAAATACCAGAGGGCCCGGCTGCGCATCCCGCAACGCCTCCACCTGGCTGACAAACTCCCGCGTATCGAACTGAAGATCCTTGGCCGGCTCGATGACGGTGACCAGCAGCAACCACTGCGCCGCCAGGGCGATCATGCTCAGCCACACCAACCGCCCGGCCCGACGCCACGCCACCAGCGCCGCCACTTGCATCAGCACAAGCACGCCGATCAATAACGGCATCGAAACATCAGGCCAATAGCCGTGCTTGTGCCAGGCATACCGACACGCAAACACCACCACCACGCACAGCGCCGGCAGCGCGACGACGAGCCCCTCGTAGCAGCGGCGCACGCCAACGAGCCAGCCTTGCGCCTGAAGCAGCCCGTAGGCCGCCACAGCAGCAAACATCGGCACCATGGGCAGGATGTAATAGGCACGCTTGAAGTGCGGTACTGACAGGCCGAGCAAAATCATCAAGCCGCACGCGCCGAGGCGTATCAGCAACTGCACATCATCATTGACCCAGCGCTGCGCCCAGCGGTGACGCAGCGCGATCAACGTCGCCAGGGCCAACGGCACCACCGGGAAGTACCGGTACAAACTCAGCTGAAAGTAGAAGTAAAACGGCTCGCCGGACTCATCCAGCCGCCCACCGACCTGCATCTTGAACACCTCATCGGCAAAGGCATCGCCCCCGCTGATTCGGGCGAGTTTCATCAGCACCCACCAGCACGCCAGCAGCATCAACAAGCCGACCACGCCGTGAACCAACACCTGCCTGACCCGCTCCCCCGGCCGGCCCAGCGCCCAGTACACACATGTCACGCCACACACCTCGATCAACCCCAGCGGCCCACGAATCGCGAAGGCCAAGACAAACAAGGGGAAAACCGCGAGTTGCCTGAACCGTGAGCCCAACCGCTCGCCACTGTGCAGCAGGTAGAAACTGCCGACGCACAGCAGCGCGACCATCTGGTCCAGGCACACCGAGCGCGACTTTTCGAGCAGTTGGGTGGTGAGCAGAGTCAGCAGCACCGTCAGTAATGCCCAGGGCCGGCTGGACGGTGCCAGCAGGCGATAGATCAGGGCAACTACCCCCGCCGAAGCGAGCGCGGTGGGCAGCACGTTCGCCAGATGGTTCGGCGCGTCAAACAGCCGGGCAAAGACAAAACTGAAGAACGTCGCAGTGCCGGGGTAATCCGCGTACGGCTGGCCGTAGGTGGTAGGGAAAAGACTCGCGCCGTGGCGAAACATTTCCTGCAGGAACAACGCCCATCGTCCGTCGAAGCCCTGAGGCTGCTGATCCCAGATACCCAGGGTGAACAGCAACAAGGCGATCAGAAAGATGCCCAGTGACTCCAGGCGAAAGCGGCTGCGATGATCCATCGGGTGACCTGTCAGGTGGGAAGCGCGGGCTTATGGTGCCGACCACCCCCCTGAACAGCGTCTGAACGAACCTGCACATTCATGCATTAGCGACTGGCGCGCCATACCAGGGCCGGGATCAGGCGGATGTAGATCAACTGCGCAACCAGTTCGACCAATGTTTGCAGGATCACCGCCGTCGCGGCCAAACCGCGTGTACCTTCAGGCAACGCCAGCGCCAGGGGCAACACCACCAGGGAATTGCGGGTGGATGCGCTGAACGTCACCGCACGCGCCGTTGCCGCCGGCAGTGCGAACAGCCGCGCGGCCAACATCCCCATCAGCGGCGCCAGCAGCGCGAAGCATGCGTAGATGGGCAGCACAGGCACAAGCAGGCGGATATCCCGAATCACTGATGTGATCTGCGATCCGATCACTACAAACAGCACGAGGGCCATCGCCGGCACCGGCAACCAGGCCCAGGCGCTGTTCCACCGGTTGATCAGCAGTGATCGTCGCGCGTAAAAAGCCGTCAACGCGGCCAGCAGCATCGGCAGCGCGATCAACAACAGGAACGCTTCGATAAACGGCGCGGCCGCGATCACCACCTCCGAGTGCGCTCCCAGCATCAACCCCAGATACACCGGCAGCAGGGCCAATTGCACCAGTAACAGTAACGGCGTGGCCGCCAGCATCAACCGCGAATCACCTTTGCCGATGTGGGTAAACACCACCACGTAATCGATACACGGCGTCAGCAATACCAGTAACGCGCCCACCAACAGCGCAGGGTGCTCCAACAGGCCACGGGTCAGCGCCCATACCAGCAAGGGCACCAGGATGAAATTGGCCAGCAGCAACGCCAGCATAAAGCGCTGGCTGCCCCAGCCACGGCGCAGGTCGAGAAAAGGGATTTGCAGGAACATCGCGTACATCAGTACCGCGATGGCGGGCGTAACCAGTACGCCGAGGCCCTGAGCAAAAGACGGCGCGAATGCACCATAGAGCGCGGCCAGCAGGGTGGCGGCAAAGTAGAGGGGAATCTGATTGTGCTCAAGGGTGTCGCGGGTCATGAAGACGCTCTGGCAGGTGGCGAAAGCCAAGCCTATTCATCTATTGCCCGGTGGTCGAGTTGGATGTGCGAGCAAACCTGCTTGGGATTTCCCCCAACCTGCGCTTCAATACCTGCCCCAACCCCAAGGACGTTACGCCCATGGCCTCGCCAAACAAGCAGCAAAAACGCGCCCAGCGGGCAAAAACCAAGGCCAAGCAAAACCGTACCCAGCGCGCCGTCGCCACCAAGCCGGATGCGTTCGCCGGCGACGACAGCCGAATCGACCTTGAATCGGTGGACTTGACCGAGTTGTTCGTGGAGATGCGCACGGCGGGCGAAACCAGCCAGCAGGCGCTGTGTGCGGTATTCCTGGCGCACCCGCTGCTGGCACTGGTGCTGGAACAGGAAGGCGAAGAGGAAGCGACCGACTTTATCCTGGCCGCGCTGATTGAATATCGGCAATGGGCCACTGACAGCGATGACGAGACCGCCGCATTGGCATGGATCGAATCGCCGCAGTTCCAGGCGGACTACGTCGCCGCATCCCAAGCGCTGGCAAACTCAGCAGAATGACACATACAAATGTGGGAGGGGGCTTGCCCCCGATGGCAGTGGGTCAGTCACCTATTTGTCAACTGACCCACCGTTATCGGGGGCAAGCCCCCTCCCACATTTTTTGATCTACATGTTGTCAGTTCAGTACGGGAGCGCCGGCTCTCTGGGCCTTGCGACGACTGGCTACAAACAGCCCCGCCAACACCACCAGCAAGCTCAGAACGCCCGTCGCGATGATTTCGACCCGATGGGCCTCCTGGAACAGTTCACCCGCTGCCAGACATTGGCATGGATCGAATCGCCGCATCCCAAGCGCTGACGAATTCAGCAGACTGACGCATATCAATGTGGGAGGGGGCTTGCCCCCGATGGCAGTGGGTCAGTCACCTATTTGTCAACTGACCCACCGCTATCGGGGCAAGCCCCCTCCCACATTTTGATCTACATTTTGTCAGTTCAGTACGGGAGCGCCGGCTCTCTGGGCCTTGCGGCGACTGGCAACAAACAGCCCCGCCAACACCACCAGCAAGCTCAGAACGCCCGTCGCGATGATTTCGACCCGATGGGCTTCCTGGAACAGCTCACCCGCCGCCGTACATTGGCGTGGATCGAATCGCCGCATCCCAAGCGCTGACGAATTCAGCAGACTGACGCATATCAAATGTGGGAGGGGGCTTGCCCCCGATGGCAGTGGGTCAGTCACCTATTTGTCAACTGACCCACCACTATCGGGGCAAGCCCCCTCCCACATTCTTTGATCTACATGTTGTCAGTTCAGTACGGGAGCGCCGGCTCTCTGGGCCTTGCGACGACTGGCAACAAACAGCCCCGCCAACACCACCAGCAAGCTCAGAACGCCCGTCGCGATGATTTCGACCCAACGGGCTTCCTGGAACAGCTCACCCGCCGCCGTACATTGGCGTGGATCGAATCGCCGCATCCCAAGCGCTGACGAACTCAGCAGACTGACACATACAAATGTGGGAGGGGGCTTGCCCCCGATGGCAGTGGGTCAGTCACTTATTTGTCAACTGACCCACCGCTATCGGGGGCAAACTGAGCTGGTCTAATAGTCCCGGACACCTCAATAGGTGAAACTACACCTATTGAGGAGTATTCCATGACCAAGAAGTACAGAAAATTCGACGCCGCTTTCAAGCTAAGAGTCTGCAAGATGATTGTTGACCAAGGCCTGAGCGTGAACTCCGTTTGTACCGATTTAGACTTGAGTGACACTGCCGTGCGCCGCTGGGTCCAGCAGTACCAAGCCGAGCAGTTAGGTGGTACAGGGATTGGTAAACCGTTAACCAGCGAGCAACAGCGTATTCGTCAGCTTGAGCAGCAGATCCGCGAGCTGAAGACTGACAACGATATATTAAAAAAAGCTACGGCCTTCTTTGCCCGCGAATTGAAGTGATCCACCAATTGGTTCACCAAATGCAATGCAAGGCCTACCCGGTAATACGTATCTGCCGGGTTTTGCGGATCAGCCGTTCGGGGTTCTATGAAGCTCGTCAGCGGTCTTTTAAGCCAAAAGCTGTCTGTCCGGTTGCAGCTCAGGTCAAAGCTACGTTCATGACCAATGAGCACTGTTATGGCAGTCGTCGGGTGATGAAAGCACTGCGTAGCGATGGCGTATCCATTGGGCGGCACAAGGTCCGTCGGCTGATGAAACAACAGGATTTACGCCCGATCTGGAAGCGCAAGTTCGTTCATACCACCAACAGTAATCATAATTTCCCGGTAGCTGAGAACCTGCTCAACCGCCAGTTTAACCCCGAGCAGATCAACCAATCATGGGTTGCTGACATCACTTATATTCGCACTCGAAGCGGCTGGCTGTACTTGGCGGCTGTCATGGATTTGTATTCACGCAAGATCGTAGGCTGGTCCATGGCTCCGCATATGCGCGCAGAGTTGGTGTGCAGTGCTATGCAACTAGCCATCACACAGAGACAGCCTAAACCGGGTCTGATCGCGCACTCAGATCGGGGCAGCCAGTATGCAGGCGCTACTTACCAAGCCATGCTGACACGACATGGCTTGCGCTGCAGCATGAGCCGCAAGGGCAACTGCTGGGACAACGCAGTCATGGAACGTTTCTTCTTGAACCTGAAGATGGAGCGTGTTTGGAGGAAGGACTATGCCAATCATGATGAAGCAATCAGGGACGTCACGGATTACATTGTGCGGTTCTACAATGAACGACGAATGCATTCATCGTTAGACTATTTGCCGCCCAATCAGTACGAGCGGCAAACAGCCTGAAAACACCGATTGAGGTGTCCGGAAAAAGTTGACCACCTCA